>DLXW01000067.1:23192-33550 GCA_003448685.1 Cyanothece sp. UBA12306 | reverse complement strand
AAGGGTGACTGATGTTTTACCCATTCCTGAAGAAGATCTTAAATTAATTAAAAGTATTTTTAGTATTGATACTTTTTTTGCCACCGAAACTATTTCCTATCAAGAAGGAGCAATTTTTAAAGGAAATTTACGCGGTGAAGCTGAACCAGTTTATGCTCGTCTTACAGAAAAATTAGAGAGTTATTTTTCTGATAAATATCGCCTCTTTCTAGTAGACGGAACAGAAGGCAAACCAGTTGTTATTGTTCTACCGAGTAGTGTTGATCCTCAACCCGCAAATCTAGCACAAAAAAACATCGCTGTAGTCCTTTTTGTAGCCACAATAGTTACAAGTTTAGAAGCAATTAGTCTCCTCTTAGGATTTGATCTATTTAGTGATTGGAGTCGTTACCAAGAAGCAGTTCCCTTAAGTTTAGGAATTTGGGGCGTATTAATTGCCCATGAAATAGGCCATCGCCTTCTTGCTCATCGCTATAATTTACGCCTGAGTGTTCCTTTTTTTCTTCCTACTTGGCAATTGGGAGCTTTTGGGGCAATTACCCGTTTTGAGTCTTTGATACCCCATCGTAGCGCTTTATTTGATGTAGCTTTTGCTGGACCTGCTTTAGGTGGAATTATTTCGGTTATCCTACTTATTGCTGGCTTGGTTTTATCCCATTCAGGGAGTCTATTTCAAGTACCTACCCAATTCTTTCAAGGCTCAATTTTAGTAGGTAGTTTAGCAAAAGTTGTTTTAGGAGAACAATTACATCAATCTATTGTTGATGTTCATCCCTTAACTATTATTGGTTGGTTAGGACTGATGATTAATGCCCTTAATTTATTACCAGCAGGTCAGTTGGATGGCGGACGAATTGTTCAAGCAATCTATGGAAGAAAAACCGCCAGACGTACTACTATCGCCACCTTAATTGTTTTAGGAATCGTTACTTTAATTAATCTAGAAAATTCTATTCCTTTATATTGGGCAATTGTGATTATTTTCCTCCAAAGGGATTTAGAAAGACCTAGCCTTAATGAATTAACAGAACCTAATGATACTCGCGCCGCTTGGGGTCTACTAATCCTCTTTTTAATGTTGGCAACTCTAATTCCTTTAAGTCCGAGTTTAGCCGGAAGATTAGGAATTGGAAGTTAGAGTTGATCAATGTAGGAAGTATGAGGATCAACAGCAAAAATTTAAGTGTCAATGTTCTAAGATTAAGATTGGAATCTAAAGATTAATCCCCCCTATGTCAAAAATAGAAACCAGAACCGAACCCATGGTTCTCAACATGGGTCCTCACCATCCCTCAATGCACGGAGTTTTACGTCTGATCGTTACCCTAGATGGGGAAGATGTAGTCGACTGTGAACCCGTTATCGGTTATCTCCATCGAGGCATGGAGAAAATTGCCGAAAATAGGACTAATATCATGTATGTTCCCTACGTTAGCCGTTGGGACTACGCTGCGGGGATGTTTAATGAAGCTATTACTGTTAACGCCCCTGAAAAATTAGCAGACATTGAGGTTCCCAAACGGGCTCAATATATCCGTGTCATCATGTTGGAATTGAACCGCATCGCTAATCATTTATTATGGTTAGGTCCATTTTTGGCAGATGTTGGCGCACAAACTCCCTTTTTCTACATTTTCCGCGAACGGGAGATGATTTATGATCTGTGGGAAGCAGCTTCAGGAATGCGCTTAATCAACAATAACTACTTCCGTATTGGAGGAGTAGCAGTTGATTTACCCTACGGTTGGATAGATAAATGCGAAGACTTCTGTGACCATTTTGACCCCAAAGTTGACGAATATGAAAAATTAATTACCAATAATCCCATTTTCCGCCGTCGTGTCGAAGGAATCGGCACTATTACCCGTGAAGAAGCCATTAATTGGGGTTTATCAGGTCCCATGTTACGGGGTTCTGGAGTTAAGTGGGATTTACGCAAAGTTGATCACTATGAATGTTACGACGACTTTGACTGGGAAGTCCAATGGGAAACAGCAGGAGACTGTTTTGCCCGTTATCTAGTCCGTATTCGGGAAATGCGTGAGTCCGTAAAAATTATCCGTCAAGCATTAAAAGGTATTCCAGGGGGTCCCTATGAAAACCTAGAAGCAAAACGGATGATGGAAGGGAAAAAATCCCAATGGAACGACTTTGACTATCAGTACATCGCCAAAAAAGTCGCTCCGACCTTTAAAATTCCTGAAGGGGAACATTATGTGCGTCTAGAAAGCGGTAAAGGAGAAATTGGAATTTTTATTGTGGGTAATAATGATGTTTTTCCTTGGCGTTGGAAAATTCGTGCTGCTGATTTTAATAACCTACAAATTCTGCCTCACCTACTTAAAGGCATGAAAGTAGCCGATATCATGGCTATTCTAGGCAGTATAGACATTATTATGGGTTCGGTTGACCGTTAAAGGTTTTTTTCCATAATTTAGGAATTTAGGGGGGTTAATGCCCCTCTCTTTTGCCCTATTACCAAAAACCGTTAATCTAGATCAAAGATAAAGATGATAGGAGAAAATTGGTGGCCGTTAAGATTGGTTTATTGGGTTTGGGAACCGTAGGAACAGGAACCGCCCAAATTTTGCTCGATCCATCGGGGCGAAATCCCCTACTCAAAGAAATTACTATCGATCGGGTGGGTGTGCGATCACCCGATAAGCCCCGTTTAGTACAATTTCCCCCAGAGGTGATTACCACAGACTTAGAAGCCATTGTCACCGATCAAGATATTGTCATTGTGGTGGAATTATTAGGAGGTCTAGAACCAGCGCGATCGCTGATTGTTCAAGCCATTGCCCAAGGAAAACACGTAGTTACGGCTAATAAAGCTGTAATCGCTCGTTACGGTGATGAAATATACGAAGCAGCCAATCAAGCAGGCGTTTACGTCCTCTTAGAAGCAGCGGTTGGGGGCGGTATCCCCATTATTAAACCCCTCAAGCAATCCCTAGGGGCTAACCGTATTACCGAGATTATCGGAATTATCAACGGGACAACTAACTATATTCTGACGGAAATGACCACCGCAGGGGCCGATTTTGACGATGTCCTAGCTGATGCACAACGGTTAGGCTATGCAGAAGCTGATCCCACTGCTGATGTGGATGGATTAGATGCGGCTGATAAAATAGCTATTTTAGCCTCTCTAGGGTTTGGGGGCCGAGTCCACAGAGAAGATGTTTATTGCGAAGGCATTCGTCAAATTAGCGCGGCCGATATTGCCTATGCCGATAAATTAGGCTTTGTTATTAAACTACTAGCTATTGCTAAAGGTTCAGCCGGCCAGGAATCCCAAACTCTACAATTAAGGGTTCATCCTACCTTAGTACCAAAAGAGCATCCTTTAGCCAATATTAATGGTGTTTACAATGCCATTCTGGTACAAGGAGATCCCCTAGGACAAGTTATGTTTTATGGACCAGGGGCCGGCGCAGGTCCCACAGCCAGCGCGGTAGTATCTGATGTGATGAATATTGTGGCCATTCTTCAAAGTAGTGGTCAAGCTCAAAATCTTGATCCTTTGTTAAGTTGTGTTCATCAACATTCGTGTCAAATTACGCCGATAGAAGCCGTAGAAAGCCGTTTTTACGCTCGTTTTCTTTGTGGGGATAGTCCAGGGGTAATTGGTCATTTGGGGACGAGTTTTGGCAATTATCAAGTGAGTTTAGAGTCAGTGGTACAAATTGGATTTCAAGAGGAACTAGCTGAAATTGTGGTCGTCACTCACCATGTTAGGGAACAAAACTTCCGTGCAGCCTTGGCTGAAATTCGTACCCTAGAAGCAATTAAAAATATTCCCAGCATTTTACGGGTTCTGTAGATCTGTGAGTAGTGAATTTTTATTGACCCTTGTTGTCTCTTTGAGTAGACTTGTTGCAGAAGTCGAGAATCGGGAATTTGTTCGGGCAGAAAATAGACTCTTAACTCATAAATCCCCAATAGCCATCTCTTGCCAAGATTTGTGCCAGAAATCAATTTTTTCTGCTGTTAACATCGCCCAAAATCCTTCTTCTTCCCTTTGTCAAGCCCCTGTTTTGTCTCGCCTCAAAAGTCATCGAGTGGTTTCAGGGGAAACACTAGCTAGTATTGCCCAAGGTTATAATCTACTTCCAGAAACCTTAATTCGACTAAATCCTAATTTAAAGGGGGGTTCGGTGCGAGTTGGGCAAGAAATCCTGATTCCTCCTTTTAATGGTATTCGGGTCACAGTTCCCAAGGGAGGAACCTGGAATGATTTAGCTATAGCTTATGGTATTCGCGCTGATGTTTTGTTTGAAATCAATGGCTGTGTCAAAACTCCCAAGGTGGTCTTTATTCCTGGGGTTAATTGGCAAATTGGGGAGAAAATTAGGCGGGATAACTATACAGGACTTCAAGGATATCCTTTACCTTTAAGGGCAAAGGTAGGTTTGTCCTATGGATGGCAAATTAATCCGACAACAGGACAATCCTTTTTTCATGGAGGAATCGATTTATTGGCTGAAATTGGAACTCCTGTAGTGGCTGCTGATGGGGGTCAGGTGGTATTTGCTGCCCAAGAAGGAACCTATGGCTTTTTGGTAGTAGTTGATCATGGTAATGGTAGACAAACTCGCTACGCTCACTTAAGCCGATTTAAAGCAAAAATGGGGCAAACTGTTCAACCAGGAGATGTAGTTGGTTATGTAGGTAATACTGGCCTACCCGATATCGGAGAATCCCATTTACATTTTGAAGTTCGTTATAAGTTTCCTGTGGGTTGGGTTGCTCAAGATCCGACAACTCATTTGCCCCAACCATAATCAGTTTTTTTTATGCACTAGAATTTAGTTGAAAAACAAGTTCCCAAAAATTATTAGTCTGAGGAAAATTTTAGAAGATAACTTCCCAATATTTTAGTCATAGATTAATTGGAGTTTAGGCAGTAATTTTTCCAAATTCTTTAATGATTTGTTTTGCCAAGGAACTTTCTTAGAACCTAAAACGATTAAATCAGTATCTTCATTGCGGCGAAAACTAATAGCAAATTTGGATAACATACTAATCCCAGAACTATTAAGAAAGTTTAGCTTTCTCACATCAAGGGTGATCTTTTCTGGTTTCTCTTCAACAATAGTATTCATAAAATCGGTAATTGGTTTATAATCTTTTGGTCCTCCTAAGGCGAGTTCTCCGTCAAATTTGATGATTACCGATTCGGGATCATATTCTATTGTATAATCATCACCTTTAATTTCTGTGACATCCATTGTTCTTACCCTTTACTTTTTAAAACAGATTGGACAAACTTATTAACAATAGGTTATTATAGTACAATTTGCACCATAGTTGTTACGAAAACTATTTGGGGATCTTCTGAATAATCCTCAAATTTCCAACCTAGCTTTGCTGCATAATCAGTCATCATAGTCAATAAACCCAACCCCGATGATCCACCATCCTCATCTAAAAGACTTTTTTCAATTTGACTAACATAGAATTGATCAGGATCACAAGATAATAATTCTTGGATAAATTTTTGGAATTTATCTGTATCTTTAGCTGGCATAGCATTGGTAGCAAAAACAGTTATGGTAAATTCTGGATTGCTTACAAAGTGAACCCCAAACTTAATATCATAGGGATTATTAGGATCAGAGAACTTCATAGTATTCTCTAAAAGTTCGTTGGTAACGTAACTAACGGCTCCTTTACTCTTGGTAATTTTTTGTTTATAAACCGGATCATTTTCATCAATTGGTAGGAAGTTAGAAAAATAATCCGCAATAAAATGAGCAGATAAGCGATTATTACGCCATATTCTTTTTATCGAACTAGAAGTTGGATTAAAAATAAGTTCCAAAGAATTATTAGTCTGAGGAAAATTTGAAATATAACTTCCAAATGTTTTAGTCATATCGGGTTAACCTTATAGTACAATGACATCCCCTTAGCTATTATTAAATGATCCTAACTAGATTAATTATACACTTTGATCTAGTCAATTTTACTTCATTTTTGCTTTAAAATAAATAAAGTAATATCGTCAAAAATTTTCTGCCCTCCAATATGTTGTCGCAAATCTTGTATGACTAGCTGCTGAATTTGTTGGGCAGATTTATGCCAGTTTTCCCGAATGACTTGGCACAATTTCTCAATTCCATAATGATTTTTGTCAATGTCTTTAGCCTCAGTAATTCCATCAGTATAAAGGACAACCCCATCCCCAGGTTGTAGTTCGAGGGAAATGTGATCAATAAAAGCACTAATATTATGATCTAAGCCAATGGGAAAGCCTAAATCCATTGTATCAATTCTTTGTAAGTCTCCTCCGGCGCGGACTAAAATTATCTCTTCATGTTGACCACTAAGACTAACTTTACCCTGAGAATAGTTGAGGATTGCTAGGGTTAAATGTCGGTCAGAGTTCATGCGCTCAATATTGCGATACAGAGTACGGTTAAGGGTATCTAAAAATTTGACAGGATCATGTTCTTGAATCTCCTTAAGAGTACGAACCACAGTTTGAGTCATGATCATTAAGATACCACTTTCTAAGCCATGTCCAGTGACATCTCCGATGCCAATAGTAACAATATCATCCGTTTGCAAGACATCGTAGTAATCTCCTCCAACTTCATCAGCTGGTTCCATAAAACCGGCTAATTCTAATCCTGGAATTGCTTCTAATTCTTCTGGTTTTGGTAAAACCATCTGTTGGATCTCTTTAGCAACATTCAATTGAGCGCTCATTCTTAAGTTTTCGACTTGAAGTTGTTGATTGAGTTGGGTAATTTCTTGATTAGCTTTAGCTAGTTGTTCTGTGCGTTCTTTCACTTTTTGGGATAGGGATTTTTCAAACTCCTTACGGGCTGTAATTTCATAACGAATGGCTAAGTATTGAAAGGGTTTACCATGTTCATCAATAAAGGGAACCATGGTACTATCTACCCAATAATATGATCCATCTTTTGCTTCATTTTTGATCTCTCCGCGCCAAGTTTGCCCACAATTTAAAGTGTCCCAAATATCTTGGTAAAATTCGGCACTATGATAACGGGATTTGAAAAAACGATAATTATTGCCAATCATTTCTTCTCGAGAATACTGAGATATTTCACAAAATTTATCATTAACATAGGTTATTTTTCCATTAGGTTCCATCACTGTTACCAAAACAGATTGATCTAAAGCATATTTCATATCTGATAATTCTTTTAAAGATTTTCTCAGTTTGGCAAAGTATATTTTTAAGGATTCGACCATTATGTTAAAGTTGGATGCTAATAATCCAATTTCATCTTTTTGTTTGATCTCTATTTCATAATCCAAATCTCCTGACGCGATCCGCTGAGTCATCTGAGTTAATATTCGAATGGGAGCGCTAATCAATCTTTCAATAAATGATGCTAAAATACCTGCTACGACTAAAGTTCCTAAGGCCACCATCATAATGGTTTGTCGGGCAATAATCAGGGGTTTAAGAATCTCAGCACTATCTTGATAAATAATCACTACCCAAGGTAAATCATTCAAGACAGGAAGTTGGTAATTTTTTGGTTGAACAGATGCTTTACTGAAAAATCGTTTTTTCCCTTGATAGTTAAACTCTTGATAACTCGCTAATGAATTAATAAATTTGGTTAATTCTGTATTATATTCTTTGATTAAATTATCAATTGATAAATATTCTTTGGCTGAAATAAATAAACGAGCTTTACCAGTTTTTCCTAAATTTATATTTTTTAATAAGGGCAATAATGCGTTACTTATTTTATAAGTAGTATGAATCATCCCAATAACTTCTGGTACATTATTTTGGATTCGTTGATAGATTGGAATAGCAATATCAATAGATAAAAATAAACTTTCTTGATCGTATTCCGGTTGACCAATATAGATAGCTCCTTTTCCATTATTCCAACCTTGTTCCCACCATAATTTTTTCTGTTGGTTATAATCCAAAATAAGACTGGTTGTGCCTGCTACTGCACCATATTTATCGGTGACAAAAAGTTGAGTATTATTAGGAAAATGAGTTTGATATTGTCTCAGTTCTCGGGAAACTTTATTGTTGAGATAACGATCTGATAAACGATTTTTGTACTGTGTATTATGCCAAGATTTAGTGTTTTTTTTAATTTGTTTTTGAATACCCTCTTGAGTTTGAGGATAGCTATTATTAATTGTGTTTAATTCTTCTTGAAATACCTGAGACAAACTGATTAAAGTTAGTTCATTGACTTGACTAATTAATAAATCACCAACTTGTTGAGCGAGTTTGTTTGCTTGTTTTTCTAAATCTTTACCCACTTGAGATGTCAGTTCAATTCGGATCACCCTATAACTCAAGAAAGTAACGGTTGTGGTAGAGATTATCATCAACGAAAAAAAAGCTAAAATAATTTTAGCTCTGAGGGAAAGATTTGCCCATTTTGTAGTTAATGATCTTCTCAGATGCTTCATAAATTACATAGAAGATGGAATCCTAGATAGCAGTTCTCATACTTGTGAGGTATAGAAGTTATCGCTTTGAGGCTTCGAGACAGGAGTTAGGTGTACCTCATGATAGCAGTTTTTATCTGTATAGATTAAACATTAAAATCTCAAGACTTCCCAACCTCTCCACCCCTCCCACACTCTTCAAACTCAACTCAACTCAAATATTGATACAGCCACTTGAAAACTGTTATGAGTCCGAGAAAAGCTATAGATTAAGGATGTTATGAAATAGAGAAATTGTAAATACCTCTAGATTTATCTTAATAAAAGTTTAGGGAGCAGGTTCCCACCGCTATGTTTAATCGATTTAGTGAGATCCTATCCCTGAAGATTTTTGAATTTTTAAGACAACCTCTAATCAGTATCTACTGGAATAAATACCCGAGATTTACGGAGATATTTCCAGGCAATTCCCTCAGGATCTTTACTTTGACTCCATTGAGGAAAATTAGATTCAGTTTTCCGTCTCCCAATAGTACTCGGTGTGGTATCCAAACGCTTCGCTAAATCTACTTGAATTAAAGATAGTTTCTCCTTAGGTTTGGCCATATTCTCGGATGATAATGAATTATCTGAAGATGGGGATTGGGTAGGTATGGTGTCGGTTTCCAAGGACGAGTCTGTTCCAATAGGTGTTTCCTCTGTTTCTGTCAATTGTTGTCGCTCTTCTTTAAGTTCAGCCAGTTGAGCAAAGGGACTAGTTGTTGGCTGAGTATCTGATTTTGGGTTAGTTTCTAAGTTTTTGAGAAGACTTTGAGCATTAGTGTTGACGGTGGAATTATCGAATTTTTCAGCTTCTTCAGGGTAATTTTCGTCAGTTTGGATGTTTTCTTCCTCAACCGAAATTGCTGAAGGTTCGCTGTCATCAAAAATACTGCCTAGGGTACTAGCTGTAATGAAGTAGTAAACAGGTCCTTGTTCAGGCAAATCTTTGCGATAAGCTCCGTATTCTTCAGCTTTTCTCTGGAGAAATCGTTTAGCATTTCCAGCAGAAAGATTGGCTTTTAAGGACAAATCCATTGGTGTAAGACATCCCTGATTCTCTTGAAGTAATTCGTTAAAAGTAGGGTTAAGTTGAAAACACCATTTTTGCCATTGATATTTGTCCCAAAATTTCCAAAGAATGATCAGACTTATTACTCCTAGTACCCATAGCCAGGCTTTATACAGGAGAATGATCCCTACCGCTAGGGGAAGGATCAGGACGAGAAAGGCAGCTGGACTGCCATTAAATACTTTTCCAGTCATAATTTCTGGTGATTAATCGAAGTGCATGACAATACTTTATGTCATGATGAACTTAAGCTGTACCTAGATGAGAATCTCAATCTTTAAGAACTTTATATTAACAGTATTTCATGTTATGGATGATCAATCTAAATATCAAAGGAAAGCGATGGGATAGTTCATCAACGTCGAGTTGCTTGTTTAATATAGATAATACCGAAGACAATTGAGACTACTATCAAAATCAGAATTGCACTCCCAGGGATGAAACCTAATATGGATACTCCTCTGAGAATATAGACGGTTAGGGTGATCACTAATGAGAGTATGAAGGGAAAGGCGAAGGGTGAGTTTCTGACGCGAGTATATTTACTCATGGATCTTTGAAAGTTGGCTATAAGTCAATAGAGTTAAACCAGTTAATATCATAATCTTGATTCACTCCTAAAAAAAACTGTAACTATTCTTTATCAATACCCCGATCAACTCTGAAAAAGCTCAGAGAAATGGGAAATATCACCACGGTTAACCCCCTATAACTCAAGCTAAAAGGTTTGAAAGTATATAATTTTCAGTTATTTTTATTTTTGTTCCTATTTATTAAAAATAAATAAATAAAATATAATTTATGAAATTTTCATGAAATAATAAACTATTTTAAGGTC
>DLXW01000067.1:22536-22978 GCA_003448685.1 Cyanothece sp. UBA12306 | reverse complement strand
GGTCTTTAAAACCGAAAAAACACTATTTAATCAATAAATCTATGTTTTACTTTATAAATGATTTTTCTCTGGCCTTTTCTTTCTGAGAAACTTATTCCATAATTCGATCAATGAGATTAGTGAGACCAAATCTATTGCTGCTACTTCTCATCTGGTAAGCGGCAATGAGTAAAAAAATTCGATAAGTCTATTTAGGAGATAAAGAACTTTGACTTTAACACTGGCAGTTTACGGAAAAGGCGGCATTGGCAAATCCACTACTAGCTGTAATATTTCTACCGCTTTAGCAAAAAGAGGAAAAAAAGTTCTACAGATTGGCTGTGATCCCAAGCATGACAGCACTTTTACCTTGACAGGGTTTCTTATTCCCACCATTATTGATACCCTGCAAGATAAGGATTTTCATTATGAGGATATTTGGCCCGAAGATGTAATTTATCAA
>DLXW01000067.1:11948-22473 GCA_003448685.1 Cyanothece sp. UBA12306 | reverse complement strand
CCGAAGATGTAATTTATCAAGGGTATGCAGGAGTTGACTGTGTGGAAGCAGGAGGACCCCCAGCTGGTGCAGGTTGTGGCGGTTATGTAGTAGGAGAAACGGTTAAATTACTCAAAGAATTGAACGCTTTTGATGAGTATGATGTGATTCTTTTTGATGTTTTGGGTGACGTGGTTTGTGGAGGGTTTGCTGCACCGTTAAATTATGCTGATTATTGTTTAATTGTGACGGATAATGGCTTTGATGCACTGTTTGCGGCTAACCGTATTGCTGCTTCGGTACGGGAAAAAGCAAGAACCCATCCTTTGCGTTTAGCAGGTTTAATTGGTAATCGTACTTCTAAGCGTGATTTGATCGATAAATACGTGGAAGCGGTTCCTATGCCTGTGTTAGAAATTCTGCCTTTAATTGAGGATATTCGGGTGTCTCGGGTTAAGGGTAAAACCTTGTTTGAAATGACAGAATCTGATCCTTCTCTTGACTATGTTTGTAATTATTATCTGAACATTGCTGATCAATTATTAGCAATGCCTGAAGGAGTAGTTCCCAATGATGCACCTGATCGGGAATTATTTACTTTGTTGTCTGATTTCTATCTTAACCCTGAAACACCTGTTAAGTCTGAAGAGGAAGCTTTAGATCTAATGATGGTTTAATTTTAATTTGGGTTAAAATTATCGATTTTTAACCCAATCTTTTTAATACTTTACCACCAAGAAATGTTGATAAATTATACAAGGAGGACTCTAGAATTATGACTGCTTTACAAGAACCTACAGCTTTACAATTTGAATGCGAAACTGGTAATTATCATACCTTTTGTCCCATTAGTTGTGTTGCTTGGCTATACCAAAAAATAGAAGATAGTTTCTTCTTGGTTATTGGCACTAAAACCTGTGGTTATTTCCTGCAAAATGCCATGGGAGTGATGATTTTTGCTGAACCTCGTTACGCAATGGCGGAGTTAGAAGAAGGGGATATTTCTGCACAATTGAATGATTATGAAGAACTTAAAAGATTGTGTTTACAAATTAAGCGCGATCGCAATCCTAGTGTGATAGTTTGGATTGGCACTTGTACCACCGAAATCATTAAAATGGACTTGGAAGGTTTAGCACCTAAATTAGAGTCAGAAATCGGTATTCCCATTGTAACAGCAAGGGCTAATGGCTTAGATTATGCCTTTACCCAAGGGGAAGATACTGTCTTAGCAGCGATGGCTCATAAATGTCCAAAAACTGTTAAAGAAGAAGGGGAAAAAGAAGAACGAAATGCCATCCAAAAACTACTTAATTTTGGACGCAAGACAGAGGATGTTAGTCAAGAAGAGTCGGAATATGCAGATCATCCTCCCTTAGTTTTATTTGGTTCCCTACCCGATCCAGTCGTTACTAATTTAACCCTAGAATTGAAGAAACAAGGGGTTAAAATTTCCGGTTGGTTGCCGTCTAAACGTTATACAGAATTACCTGTAATTGATGAGGGTTATTATGTCAGTGGAGTTAACCCATTTTTGTCTCGAACTGCCACTACTTTGATGCGTCGTCGTAAGTGTAAATTAATTGGCGCACCTTTCCCTATTGGTCCCGATGGAACCCGCGCTTGGATCGAGAAAATTTGTTCAGTTTTCGGTATTCAACCCCAAGGTTTGGAGGAACGGGAAGCAAAAATTTGGGAAAGTTTGGAGGACTATATTAAGTTAATTCGCGGTAAATCTGTTTTCTTTATGGGAGACAATTTATTAGAGGTTTCTTTAGCGCGTTTTCTAATTCGTTGCGGGATGAGTTGTCCCGAGATTGGTATTCCTTACATGGATAAAAGATATCAAAAAGCGGAATTAGATTTCCTGGAAAAAACTTGTCAGGAAATGGGTGTTCCTTTGCCAAAAATTGTCGAGAAACCTGATAATTATAATCAGATTCAACGTATTTATGAGTTGAAACCTGACTTAGTAATTACGGGAATGGCCCACGCTAACCCCCTAGAGGCCAGGGGAATTAATACTAAATGGTCAGTTGAGTTTACTTTTGCCCAAATTCACGGGTTTACTAATGCACGGGATATTCTAGAGTTAGCAACTCGTCCTTTACGTCGTAATAATAACCTCAAAGAATTAGGATGGGAGAAATTAGTCAAAGAAGAAGCTAAAGTTTAGGTTTAATTAGGGTGGGCAATGCCCACCTCACAAATTCTATTAAATTAGGCTAATTCTTTAAATTAACTAAATTTTGAGCTTGAGAATGGAAATTTCTAAAAGAAAAATTATTGTTTTGATATTAATAACTGCGATAATTATTAGTCCTGGTGCAGACTGGGTTATCAACAAAATATATAAAAATGCTACACAAAAAAATTGCAGATCTACTCAGCATATTATCGAAGAAACCAGATTAAAAAACCAAGAATTGCCTCTACAAGAAACTCATATAACTATTCAAAAAAATCAACAAATCAAACAAAATCTAGAGAACTACATCTCTAACCTTGAGTCTTTAATAATTCTCAAAGATAAGTGTAACAAAGGTAGTATTCGTTGGTATATTGAATGGTATGATCTGCGTTATCCTTGGTATCGGCGAGTCTATATTGTTTTTGGCATGTTATCTCTGTTAACTCCATTATTCTTCGTATTTTTTGAATTACAAGATCGAAAAACGCTTTCTGTAGCTATTGTGACATTTATAATTGGAATCACAAACTTTTTTTCCTGGGGAAATGCGTGGTCTGGATTTATTGAAGCAAAAATTCAGTTAGAATTTTTGCTTCACAGATGGGAAGCAACCTTAATTGAAGCTAGAGCAAACAGTGATGGGGAAAAAGCCGTTAACATTGTTCAAACTGGATTTAACGACCTTCTTAAACAGTCAAATAAAGTTATTATGGAAGAAACAAAATCATTTTTTGATAGCATTAAATTTCCTTCTACTTAACCTTGTCATAAAATTTTTCTTCACTGTTACGTATCCTTTAGAAGTTTGCTTAAAATATATAGAAGAGGTGATCGCTAATTTAAAAGAAGCAACTGAACTTTATATCGAAGAATTTCCTATTAATAAGACAAATCCTCGAATTTTAACAACTTTTGAGGTACTAAGCGCCTAAATTACCTAGAGTTAGCAGCATAGAAACAATTCGTACTTTAGAAAAATTAGGATTTCAAAGAATGATTCTATATTGATCAGAAGATTACTAATGACCTTGATTGTAACTGCAAAAAGTGGATTATCTATTCGCTTAACAGAAGAAAGATGGCAACATATTAAAGAAGGTCATCCCGAACTTGCTGAACTACAATCAGAAGTGCTAAAAACAATAGAAGATCCTGATAGAATTTTAGCAGGTAATCAAAACGAATTATTAGCTGTCAAGTTATTGAAGACGAGTAATAAATATTTAGTTGCTATTTATAAGGAATTAGATAATGATGGATTTATAATTACTGCTTATCTAACTCGTCGTATTAATTCACTTAATAAAATGGAAATACTATGGTCAAAACAGCGTTAAATGAGCAAAATATAATTAATTATCTGACATTAGCTAAAGTCATTAACACCCTTCCTAAACAAAATGTTTGGACAGCTTATGATGCTGAAGCTGATGTCTTATATATCAACTTTTATCAACCACCATTAATAGCAGATGATAGCGAACTCACTGATGATGATATTTTAATTCGTTATCAAAATGATGAAATTATAGGATTAACTATTTTAAATGTAAGTCAGCGTTGTTAATTCTAAAAACTCTAGTTAATAAATTTATCAATTTTTTTCAATGTAAAATTATGGTAAGCGTTTGATAATTTAGCTTATTATATTATGGTAGTGCAATCATAATAATCAATAACTATGGCAAGAAAACGCTTAATTATCGAGATGGGAATGGGAATAGATCAGCATGGTCAAGATCCTACCATAGCAGCCGCCAGGGCAGTTCGCAATGCGATCGCTCACAATGCTTTACCTGGAGTCTGGGAAGTAGCGGGGTTGAGTCATCCCAATGAGATGATTGTAGAGGTACAAGTAGGAGTTCCTTACCCTGAACAAGTTAGAGAAGAGGAAGTCTTAGCAGTATTACCTTTTGGACAGAAAACCCTGAAAGTGGAGTTAGGAGGAATGATCGTACAAGGGAAAGCTATTGCTGAATTAAACGATAAAAACGATGATATGATTATTGCTAATGCTGCTGTAACGGTTTTAATCGATTAATAATTAGAGATAAAGATTATTTTGTGAATCAGATTAACCCTTCAAATTCTAGTCAATGGTTAGCTTTAGTTATTGGTAATTCTCGCTTTCATTGGGGTTATTTTGAAGGTGCTACTTTACAAAAAAGTTGGGATACACCCCATCTTACTACTCGGAGCATAACACAAACTATACCTAATAGTTTATTAATTCCAGAAGTTCCTAACAATTTACCGATTTATTTAGCTTCTGTGGTTCCTTCACAAACAAAATTATGGCAAAACTATCCTAAGTTAAATCTAATTACTTTAGAGCAAATTCCTTTAAAAAAACTGTATCCAACTCTGGGAATTGATCGTGCATTAGCAGTTTTAGGTTCAGGGGAAAAGTATGGGTTTCCTTGTTTAGTAATTGATGCAGGGACAGCATTAACATTTACAGGAGTTGACAATAATAGCACTTTAGTTGGAGGTGCGATTTTACCTGGATTAACTTTACAGTTGCAAGTCTTAGCAAATAAGACTGCTGCTTTACCCCAGACGAATTTACCTTTCAATTTACCTTCCCGTTGGTCAACCACAACTCCCGAAGCGATTCAAAGCGGGATTATCTATACTATTTTAGCAGGAGTTGAATCATTTATTGAGGATTGGTTAGAAAAATTTCCTACAAGTAGAGTTGTTTTAACTGGAGGAGACTCCTGTTTCTTAGTAGATTATTTACAATCTAACAATACTTCTTTATTAGATTATATATCTCAAGATGACAATTTGATGTTTGAAGGTATTAAATCTGTCTCCATCTATTAAGTTTTTGTGCATTTAAAACTCCTATTTAGAGTTTTCAGACAAATTTTAAACCCTATATATGTCTCTTTTATGCAGTCGAGTTTGGTGATTTTAATGGCGAAACAAATTAGCCACATTTTTTACTTAGTTTAATATTTTTGGACTTGATTTTTGCTTTAGTCTTTTTAAAGCTTTGCTGCCAAGTCATTTCCATTAGATAGGGATTGCTACGATAAGATAATTTAATTGTGGTAAAATTGTGGACGTTGCTTACTTCTTTTCGACTAAATTTAACAGATATTAAGCTAGATTTTTTTTTGCAATTGTTATTCAAATCAATTAATAAAACTCGCTCTAGTTGTTTTCTCAAAGCAACTGCTTTTTCAAAAATATTCCCGGGTTTTTTCTGGCTAAAATTATCGTATCCAAAAACGAATAAATCTAAGAGCATTTAACTATCTCAAGCTATAGCTTGAGCTATAATTTAACATTTTTTAGAGAGCATACAACCAATTGTAACTTTATTATATTATCAAAAAAGTCATTTTAGTAGGTTGTAATCTGCTTGTATGATTCCCCATTTTTTAGGCAGATTACTAAGAGAAATTACTTAAAATATTAATAATTAGATAACTGTCAATTAAATATGAACATGATTAGATGACTAATCTTGATAATGTCTAATAAATTCAATTTGGCTTAACATTGATCTGGTTGTACAAATTTTGTAGAAGTCCGTAAAATTTCCTAGAACTCTAAAGTTTTTGTTATAGGTTACTACCTCAAAGTAGACCCACCATAGACAATAGAATTATTGCCATCAGGAGAAAGCGTCAATGTCAGATAATCTCAGAAGTCGTGTTGTTACCCAAGGAAGTCAAAGAACCCCCAACCGCGCTATGTTAAGGGCCGTAGGTTTTGGAGACAATGACTTTGCTAAACCAATTGTTGGTGTCGCTAACGGATACAGTACCATCACCCCCTGTAATATAGGACTCAACGACTTGTCTTTACGGGCCCAAGCAGGATTAAAAAGTGCAGGGGCCATGCCCCAAATGTTCGGTACAATTACGGTGAGTGATGGTATTTCGATGGGAACCGAAGGGATGAAATATTCCCTAGTTTCACGGGAAGTTATCGCTGACTCCATCGAAACTGCTTGTAATGGTCAGAGTATGGATGGAGTCATCGCCATTGGTGGTTGCGATAAAAATATGCCAGGAGCTATGATTGCTATGGCCCGGATGAATATCCCTGCTATCTTCGTTTATGGGGGTACGATTAAACCTGGTACTTATCAAGGGGAAGATTTAACCGTTGTTAGTGCTTTTGAAGCGGTGGGACAACATAGTGCGGGTAAGATAGATGATAGCCAACTATTAGGAATTGAAAGGAATGCTTGTCCTGGGGCCGGGTCCTGTGGAGGAATGTTTACCGCAAATACCATGTCCTCGGCCTTTGAAGCAATGGGTATGAGTTTACCTTATTCCTCGACCATGGCCGCTGAGGATGCAGAGAAAGCAGATAGTACGGAAAAGTCCGCTTTGGTTTTAGTTGACGCTATCCATAATCAGATTTTACCCCGTCAGATTTTAACCCGTAAAGCCTTTGAAAATGCCATTGCTGTGATCATGGCTGTGGGAGGTTCAACTAATGCTGTGTTACATCTGTTAGCTATTGCTAATACCATCGGGGTTGAGTTAACCTTAGATGATTTTGAAACTATTCGTCAAAAAGTTCCAGTTTTATGTGATCTAAAACCTTCGGGACGCTACGTTACTGTAAATTTACATCAAGCTGGTGGCATTCCTCAAGTAATGAAAATGTTATTAATTCATGGATTATTACATGGGGATGCGTTAACTATTTCGGGACAAACTATTGGTGAAGTTTTGCAAGATGTACCTGATGAACCTCCCAGCAATCAAGATGTAATTCGACCTTGGAATAATCCTGTTTATCAAGAAGGTCATTTAGCTATCCTTAAAGGTAATTTAGCATCCGAAGGAGCCGTGGCCAAGATCAGTGGAGTAAAGAAACCTCAAATGACAGGACCAGCGCGGGTTTTTGAATCAGAAGAAGAATGTTTAGCTGCTATTTTAGCTGGGAAAATTAGTGCAGGAGATGTCATTATTGTTCGCTATGAAGGACCAAAAGGTGGCCCAGGAATGCGAGAAATGTTGGCACCAACTTCTGCTATTATTGGTGCAGGTTTAGGAGATTCGGTGGGATTAATTACCGATGGCCGTTTCTCTGGGGGAACCTATGGATTAGTAGTAGGTCATGTAGCCCCAGAAGCTTTTGTTGGCGGTACAATTGCTTTGGTAGAAGAGGGAGATAGTATTACCATTGATGCAAAGCAAAAGTTATTACAATTGAATGTTTCTGATGAGGAATTAGCTAAGCGTCGCGCTAGTTGGAGTCTTTCTAAACCTCGTTATGAACGGGGAATTTTAGGAAAGTATGCTAAATTAGTTTCTTCTAGTAGTTTAGGTGCAGTAACCGATTTAGATTTATTCTAATATTAGTAGGGTGGGCAATGCCCACCTTTGGAATGTAGAATTTAGAATGTAGAATTTAGAATTGTGTTGCTTTAATATCTACTCTTAACAAAATTAGCTAATACTGAAGCAAATTCATTAGGAGATTCGTAAGGCATTACATTACGTCCAGAAATCTTACATCCTTGTCCATTAGGAAGATGCTTTAAATAGGATTCCAAGCGTTGATCAGCAGTTTCTGTTTTGCCTTCTTTGCTAATACTAGATGCTTGTTCCCCAAAAATTGCTAATGTAGGCTGTTGAATAGATTTAATATCCTCAGTATAGTCCTGTCGCCAAAAACCAGCTAAAAAGGAAAAAACGGCATAACGACTATCAAGATTAGTCGCACCTTTTTCTAAAAAATCTAACCAGTTATCATCTACCATTTCTGCTTTCTCAAACAATTGGCGCACCGAAAATGATTGTAAAAATTTACGACGACGGGCATAACGATAGAAAGCATTTCCTATACCTAAAGGGGAGTTAAATAACAGATTCCATAATAGCTTTTGTTGTAAGGGTTTTGTTGGTTCTGTCATAATACCCCAAGCAGGAGGACCAGATAAAGCTAATCCTTTGATAAAATTAGGTTGAGGAGGATTTTGAATTAGTCGAATAGCAACGGGAAATAATGCCCCTTGAACTACTAAAATAACAGGTTTTTTAACTACAGTTTCAATAAAGTATTTTAGTTGCTTTGCCCAATCTTCAGGATAATAACAAACATGGGGCATATCACTCTTTCCACAACCGAGTAAATCAGGATTATAAAGGGTATATTTTTGACCACTATTAAACCAAGTTTCCACAAAACGATGCCAAAAAACTCCCGATAAACCTACACCAATAGGATGGATTAATACTAAAGCTAAATTATCATCTATTGTAGTTTCAGATTGATGAATAGTATAAGCACAATTGAACTTATTCCAACTGTAATTTTTAGGGGAAGAAATCATGATTAATTTGTCCGAATAAATTATAATAATAAGAGTCTAAGTTAATTTTATCATAACTCGTCTTTTACTAAGGATTGAATGATTGAAAAATTTTTTTGTTCAAATCAAGTTAAATTAATCATTTATGATCCTAAATTAGAGGAGATTAATCAATGGATAAACTAGAACAATATCGGCAATTTGTCAAGGAAATTTTGACAGAACACGCTCAACTATCAACTCCAACTAATACAGTCAAAGCAGAACTAATCTTTGATGAAAAACACGATCATTATCAACTTACTTATGTAGGTTGGCAAGGAAACAAGCGAGTATTTGGACCCGTGATGCACTGTGATATTAAAGATGACAAAATTTGGATTCAATATAATGGAACTGAAGAATCTGTTGCCCAAAGATTAGTAGAAATGGGTGTCCCCAATTCAGATATAGTAATAGGTTTTCATTCTGCTTTTAAACGCCAATTTACCCTTTATGCAGTTGGTTAAACTTAACCCTATTTTGTTCCTTTACGACTCATCTTAAAGCCATATACATAGAGATCAGCAAACCCATAGCGTTGATCTTTATCTCTCTGTTTTGCAAGTCCAATTGTTGCTAACAAATTTGTAAAATCATCAAATTTTTCTATTATTTCCGAGGCAGTTTCTTTCCACAATTTTTCTAGTTCATCTTTCTCAAGTAAAGCGTTAATTCCTTCTAAAGCATCAAAAAAATTACATAGATCAGGATATTCTTGTTTGATTGCATTACATCGTTCGTTAGAAGCTTCCTCTAGTCCAATTTCTAAAGATTTTGACCGTAAAAAACGATCTGTAGGAGGTTGAATTTGCGTGTTTTTATAGGTTAACTCCTTTTCTTTTGCTCTTTGTAATAAGACACTTAAACTACGAGGAAAAGTTGTACCGCTAGAGTCGGTTAAACGTTCATAGATCCATCGAGAAACATATTTTGCCTTATCTCCTTTTCTACGACGACTTCCCCAAAGTAAGTCTAATGCTTTATTTAGGTTTTCTTCAGAAGCTTGATCAATATCTTCAACAGGTGAAGTACGATCTAACAAATCTTTAAATTTCTTTGATTGTATTACTTGACGGAGAGCTAATCTTAAAAAATCTACCCTTGTCCATTGTAATACAAGATCTCGTCCATTAAAATGACTTTTATTGTCAAAATTAAGACGCTTCCAAATATCTTCCCGTAATAAAACTTTAAAGCAAATGGTTTTTAAACTACGAGCATCACAGAACTGAATAAGCTGAAATAAACCTGTTAAAGCTTCTTTTCTAATTTCTTTTTTTTCTGGAAAATCTTCATCTAAATCATCATAAAGAAACCAAATAGTCTGATTTTTTTCTTTGTTTTTTTCATTGAATAAAACCAGAGCATCAGGAATAATTTGCCTTAAATTCTCGTCAGTAGCTAATTGAATTAAATATTTATTATTGTCTGATATCCAATTGTTGTGAGAAATCTTTGAAAATATTTCTTGTAATTCCAAAAATTTTTCTTTTTGATTCCTATTATTTGGAAACGTAAAATATTCTTTTTGATATCCATTTAATAATAGGTAAGCACGCCAAAAAGCTTCCCAATTACCATTGTTTTCTATTAATTTTTGCTGAATAAATTCAAAATCATTGCGAGTTGGACGACTTGGTTTGAAAGCTCCATGTCCTGATAATAAAAGAACATTATCTAAGCGTCCATTAGCTAATTTATTAGCAGTTTCTGTGTGTTTTAATAAAAGATCATATAATGCGGTTTTACCTGTTCCTTTTCTACCTCGAATTAGACAAGTTGTTGGATCTAAAAATTTATTAAAATCAGCAGTTTTTTGAAATAAATTTTCAAGTTCTTGTGGTTTAGCTGCTGCATTTAAAGGAGGAAATTTAAGACTTTCTATGATTGGCCATCGTTGCTCAGTTTCTCTAAAGATAGATTTTAATCTAATTTCTTGGGTTTCTTCATCAATTAAGTTGGCAATTTTATTGTAATAATTTTCTGAGAATCCAATTACAGGATAGCTATCAGCTAAAGCAATA
>DLXW01000067.1:5717-11743 GCA_003448685.1 Cyanothece sp. UBA12306 | reverse complement strand
ATCAGCTAAAGCAATAGGTTGGAGATAAGGAACAACCAAAGGTATTGATAGTATTTTGTCCGGTTGGTAATGGCGATAAATCCAGAGAATTAGCTTCTTCTATCGTATATAACGAAAGAAAACCTGTTGAAATATTTGAGACATTTTCCTGGTTTTGATCATCAATAAAGTCCAATATTTCTTTTTTACGTTGTTCTCGTGTTAATTCTAGGAATTTATCACTAACAACTGTTAGATTTAAGTTTCCAGACGTAGAAAAATTGAGATCAATCCATTCTCTATTTTCCTGATCAATATATTGCTTTATTAGCTTTTTTTTTAGAAGTCTTTGCCAGTTTTTGTTCATTTTCTAGACCTCAAAGTTGAGTAGCTTGTTTTTGTAGCCAACCTTTCAAACTTTTATAAGCTGATAACCACTCTTTGTAGGTTGTATCATCGGGTTCACTACTAGAGTAACGCAAATCAATAAAATGTTGACTAGGAGTTTGAACTTTATCAATCCATTTGATTCATAATTTACCCCAAAAACTTAACTAACTCCTCTAATTTATCCCAAGCAACTCCACTTTTTAAAATCTCTTTAGCAGTAGCAATTCCCTGACCATGATCGCCCCAAGGGACCACTTCTCCTACTTGTAAAGCTAAGGAAGAATTCAAAGCTACTGCATCAAGTTGAGCAACCGTTCCTTTACCTTGTAAAACTGCTTTTAAAATGGCGGCATTTTCCTCAACTTCTCCTCCTTTTAAAGCAGACAATGGTGCAGAAGTCAAGCCTAATTCTGAAGGAAATACATAACTCGAACTAACTGTTTTTTCTTTTAATAAAGCTATATCTGTTGCATCACCTAACCCCGCTTCATCGAGTTTTTCTCGTCCATGAATAACCATTGCTTTAGTAATACCCAATTGATTTAATGCCTCAGCCATGGGCATAATAAATTGAGGGGAATAAACACCAATAACTTGTCCCGTTGGACGTAAAGGATTAACTAAAGGCCCTAATAAATTAAAGATAGTGCGCACTTTTAAAGTTTTCCGCAAAGGAGCAACATATTTCATAGCAGGATGCCATCCTGGGGCAAACAAAAAGGTTACTCCTACTTCATTTAATGCTCTTTCTACCTTCTCTGACGGGGCAGAAAGTTTGACCCCTAAATACTCTAAAACATCCGCAGAACCGACTTTACTTGATGCTGAACGATTACCATGTTTAGCAACTTTAACCCCTGCTGCTGCTGCGACAAATGCCACCGCAGTAGAAATATTAAAAGTCGATGCTCCATCTCCTCCCGTTCCACAGGTATCAATTACAGGTTGAGTATGATTAATTGACTTTTCATTTAATGACTGAGACTGTAAAACTTGTGCCATTCCTGCTAATTCATTTCCCGATACTCCTTTAGCTTGAATAGCTGCTAAAATTGCCCCAGAAAGAACAGGGGGAATTGCTTCTGATAACCATCCTTCCATTAATTGAGATGCTTGATTTTGGGATAAAGATTGTTTGTCTAGTAGTTGTTGCAGAATTTCAGGGCAAAAGTTGGCAGATTCTTGAGTCACGGTTTTTACAAGATAAATAAGTTATTAAATTTTTCTTTACAGTAATCAGTCATCAATTATTAATTATTGATCAATTCTTCTAAAGCGACTTGTAAATCTTTAGTTAATTTATTTACTGCTTGTTTTGCCTTTTGACGACTACTGTGATAAATTTCCCAACGTTCAGTCACACAAATGGGTTCACCAATAGTTATTTTTACTCTTCTTTTTCCTAAATAAGGACGACGAGGTATTTTTTTTTCTTTAATTTTTTCCAAGGTATCAAATAAAATCCATAAAGTTTCTGCAAATCTTTCTGCTGTAGGTTTTTCTTTAATATAACTTCCGGTAACTGCTACAAAACTTTCAACTAATCTCATGTGTTTCAGACGTAATTGGGCTTCTTGGGCAACCCAATTACTTAAACCTAATTCTAAAGCGGATAATTCCTTTAAATTTTTAATATCTTCTCGATAAATATATTTCCATCCTGCCTCTTCCAAACGACGACAACGATCAATCACTGTTCCTTGAGAAGATACTCCAAAATATTCCTCAGCTACTTGTAAAGCTTTATCTAACAATCTTTGTAACCGTATCGCTAAAAATTGATTATAATTAGAGTAGGTATCTGCATTAATTATCGGTAGAGATTGATGATAAAAATCTCTGTAAAAATTTTCTATTTCCGTTAATAAATGTTCTCCAAGATTTAACAAACGCGGATAAAGATAGTTAACCGGATGCTTCAATTCTTCTTGACTCAGATGTTTAACTTTTAAGCCGCTATCTCTTTCTAATTTACTTAAAAGCTGTTCAATTTCGACCCAAGGAGGTTTCAGAAAATAATAACGAATACCTAGGGGAATAATATAGACTAATTCCTGACGATTTGCCTTATTTAAGTCTTCCACAGCCCAAAATCCTAATTGGGCAAGTCCAGGTTCTAAGGGACTGACAATTTCTCCATGACCGTTAGTTGCGCCTTCAGGGGCGATTGTAAAGGGAAAACGTCCATTAATCAACAGTTCCCTAGTTGCCCGTAAAGCCTTGCGATCGAGGGGTCGTCCTCGATGGATGGGAATGCCTCCCCCTCTAGAAAATAGCCAACCTAACCATTTACCGGCCCAAATAGTCATACCGCGATCGTAAATAAAATGGTTATGAAGCGGTAATTTTAGCTTAATACCTTGTTTAATGGCCGCTTGGGGTAAAATACGCGACATTAAGTACAACAAACATAAAGGATCTTCCACTTCAAGATGACGAAAACCAATCAAAAAGCGAATTTTTCCTGCTTGAAATTGTTGATAAAGATTCACTAATTTCTCAGTATCCATTGCCTCGATCTCGACAATTCCCCCCATTAACCAAGGCCTGGTACGGAATTTTAACACTAGAGGTAAAATCAGGTGAACTAACTTGAGAACCCAAAAATTGAAGCGTTGGGGAATAAACTCAAGGCGAGGATGAACTTTTAGCATTGTTTAAAAGCACTTGTTTCCATAGTAATTAATCTATGGTGATTACACAATCGCACCATGATACTCTAAAAATTGTTTCGATTTTGTTTCTTAGATTGCATTTATTTTTTGCTAATCTAGGTAACCTATCTCAAGTAAGCATATTTCCCTAGAGGCAAAACGGATGAACTACAAGATTAACGAAAACTTTACAAAACTTAACCTATTAATGTATTATTGTTAAGGAACAAAATCTAGAAATCCCTACTCTCAATCACTAAACTGTTCTATACTGTTCTGTCCTCACCAAAAATCTGATTGGAATACCGCCATTAAAATAAAACTTCTTAAGTCATGTATAGAAGTAGTCGACCCCATCAAAAATACTTCAACAGGTTCAACAAGACCCCTCTTGACAGGACTGTCATAATAATCATCTAACACTTTAGATCAACTTATTCTAATTTACCAGTAGTATAAAATTACTAATTAAACCATTAACTATGAACATTGCTAAAACTTCTCCCGATCCCGTCCGCGCCTATTTACGAGAAATTGGTCGCGTTCCCCTACTAACCCATGAAGAAGAAATCCTCTATGCCAAGCGAGTGCAAAGATTTGTTACCTTAGAAAACCTTCACCAATCTTTGACCGAAGAACTTGGCCAAGAACCCACCATGGCACAATGGGCAAAAGCCGCTAAGATTACCCAAAAAGAACTACGTTCTGTGATAGCTGCTGGAGAAGCTGCTAAGCGGAAAATGGTAGAAGCTAATTTGCGTTTAGTGGTATCTGTTGCCAAAAAGTACCTTAAACGAAACTTAGACTTACTTGATCTAATTCAAGAAGGAACCATTGGAATGCAAAGGGGTGTAGAGAAATTCGATCCCACTAAAGGATATCGTTTTTCTACCTACGCTTACTGGTGGATTCGCCAAGCGATCACCAGAGCGATCGCCGAGAAAAGTCGGACTATTCGCCTTCCGATCCACATTACCGAAAAACTTAATAAAATTAAGAAAGCTCAACGACAACTTTCTCAAGAAAAGGGAAGAGCAGCTACTATAGCTGAATTAGCCGAAGAACTCGAATTAACCCCCAAGCAGGTCAGGGAATATCTAGAACGTTCTCGTCAACCCTTATCTTTAGACTTGCGGGTTGGAGATAACCAAGATACAGAATTAGGTGATTTATTAGAAGATCATGGACAATCTCCTGAAGATTATGCCACCCATTCTTCTTTACAGTTTGATTTAGATCGACTGATGGAAGATCTAACACCACAGCAAAAAGAAGTTTTAGGGCTAAGATTTGGTTTATCAGATGGTAAACCCCTAACCTTAGCCAAAATTGGCAGTATCTTAAATATTAGCCGTGAAAGGGTTAGACAGATTGAACGAGAGGCCCTGGCTAAATTACGAAAACGCAAAGCCAATATTAGGGAATACCTAGCTAGTTGATCAATTTTTAAGCCGAAAAGGTCGAGAAATGCGAGATTTATCGAAAATAATTGGGTCTAAAACCCCGCCTTTTAAGGCGAATAGTTTTTGAGAAGGAGCATAAATCTCTGTCTCAAAAACAACTTCGCCACTTCTGACTTGGAGACTTCTGACTTCGTTAACGTTCGGATCTACCGACCTCGACATTTAAAAAAAACTTGTTACAGTGGAAGCATAAGGTCGTTAATTATTTGGATTAATACTCGATTAATACTGTTGGAATAGACCCATCCTTAACTTAATCCCTGGGAGGCTAACTGTGAAAAATAATTTAAACCGTCCTCATAATTTCTTTGGTGGTGAGGCGGAAAATAGAGAAAGTTTATGGCAATATGTTCAATCATTGAGTCCAGACGTTATCGCTCAACTGTCTAAACCTGAGTCTAACGAAGTATTTCAAGTAATGGAGCGCAATATTGTTGGTTTGTTGGGTAATCTTCCTTCAGAACACTTTGGTGTTACGGTGAATACCAGTCGTGAAGATTTAGGACGGTTGTTAGCGTCGGCCATGATGAGTGGTTACTTTCTACGCAATGCTGAACAACGTATGGGTTTTGAAAAATCCTTACAGTCGATTAATAGTGCAACTACTAATGAGGATTAATTTAGCATAAGTTAAGTTTCTACTATTAACTTTCAGTGGTAAGATTCTGAGTTGGTCAAGAGTCTCAAAGTTGTTTTTTTAGGGATTGATAGACCGTCACTCTTCTAACACACTTTTCAACTACGGCAGACTTAGATATTTAAAAAGATTACCTGATTTTATGAGTGAACATTCTATCACTTTACCCCATGAAAAAATTGGAGTTGGGGTTATTTATAATAATGAGGAAAAAATTCTCATTGATCGCCGTCTTGAACAAGGATTACTAGGTGGTTTATGGGAGTTTCCTGGAGGGAAAATTGAAGCTAATGAAACGGTGGAAGATTGCATTAAAAGGGAAATATTAGAAGAAATTGCGATCGAGATTGCAGTAAAAGAACATTTGATTACCCTTGAACATACTTATAGCCATTTTAAGGTAACATTAATTGTTCATAGATGTCGTCATTTAAGTGGGGAACCTCAACCGATAGAATGTCAAGAAATTCGCTGGGTAACCTTAGATGAAATTGATAATTTTACCTTTCCCCAAGCTAATAGTAAGATTATCGAAGTCTTGAGGAAAAATCAATAAGAATTTAGAATTTAGAATTTAGAATTTAGAATTTAGAATCAAGCTATGAGTTAATATAGCAATCAGTCGTCGTATTTATCTTGAAATAATATGATTGATATTTTTTCTATTTACTTCTTCAATTTATGCCAAATACCCTTGAAAAAGTCGATTAATGAACGTACTAAGTAAGAAAGTTTAGCTAAAATTTTTCCTCCACTATTAGAGACAGATTTAATATTATCCATTGCTATTTGTCGATTATCAATAGCTTCATGATAATCTGGTTGAATTTCTAATGCTTTGTCGTAAGAAGCGATCGCCTCTTCATACCTTCCCAACCTACCTAACGCATATCCTCGGTAAAA
>DLXW01000067.1:782-5358 GCA_003448685.1 Cyanothece sp. UBA12306 | reverse complement strand
TCCTTCCCAAATCATCTAACGCTATCCCTCGCTTATACCAAGCTTGATAATCATTTGGTTTAATTGCTAAAACTTTGTCGTAAGAAGCTATTGCGTCTTCATATCTTCCCAAATAACCTAAAGCTATTCCTCGGTTATACCAAGCATAATAATCACTTGGTTGAATTGCTAAAGCTTTATCGTAAGAAGCGATCGCCTCTTGGTATCTTCCCAAATTACCTAAGGCTATCCCTCCTTAGATTCCAATGCTCCTAAATAGACAAGTTTAAGCTACACTGATGTGAAAATTGCTATATTATGCTCATTATTATTTCTTAAAATAGTTTAACTATGTCATCATCATCAACCCCCTTACCTCCTAAACTCGATACCATTGTCCAAAAGTTCAAGCGACGTGAAGATCCCAAAAAACGCTATGAACAATTACTCTGGTATGCTAAAAAACTAGAAGCAATGCCCGAAGAAGGAAAAATAGCAGAAAATAAAGTACAAGGCTGTGTTTCCCAGGTTTATATCACTGCCAACCTTCAAGATGGTAAGGTTTGGTATCAAGGAGATTCTGATGCTCAATTAGTGAAAGGGTTAGTCGCTTTCCTGATTGAAGGATTGAATGGGTTGCCTCCTGCCGAAATATTACAAGTTACCCCTGATTTTATCGAAGAAACGGGATTAAAAGTTAGCTTAACCCCTTCCCGCGCCAATGGATTTTATAATATATTTCAATTGATGAAACAAAAAGCTCTCGGGTTGCAATTAGAAATGTCTGCTTAATTTCAGATATTCTCCAAAAGTCCCATCTAAATAGACACTTAAAAAACTATGTCATCTTCTGTTCGCCCATGGTTATCGCTAAAATCAGTGATTTGCTTGAGCAGTAGCTTGATCATGATTCTATCTGCTATTTTAGCGGTCAAATCTCTGAAATTCGAGCCAGGAAGCAAAGCGATCGCTTCAACTCCCAATCAATCTAATGCTGAAGCAAATTGTCAGTCTCAGACTCCTAAGTCCTTCTCTGCCTCACATTGGCTTACTGTATCTGCGAATAAGACTATAGATCAACCCTTTACCTCTCTTTCGATTAACTGTATCAGTGGCGTAGTCAATCTAGAGCAAGGTCCAGTGACACGAAAGATTATTATTTCCCCTAAAACCTTTCCTGAACTCTGGAAAAACTCTCAAAATCTTGTCAATAAGAAATCTGAACCGTTTCCTAAAATAAGTGACAAAGCTAGGATAGCAAAAGTTCCCATCCTGATGTATCACGATATTTTACCTCGTAAAGAGGTTTTTTTTGATGTTACACCCGAGGAACTTGAAAGTCATTTTCAATTAATTAAAGATCAGGGGATGACTCCCATTAGCGCTGATTTGCTCTTAGAACATCTGCAAAAAGGTACAGCCTTACCAGATAAACCCATTTTACTAAGTTTTGATGATGCCTATGGTGGCCATTACCAATACGTCTATCCTTTACTCAAAAAATACGGCTATCACGCCGTATTTTCAGTTTATGTCAAAAAAATGGAAGGTAAGACCAGGCGAGCAAGTTTGACTTGGGAACAACTCAAGGAAATGTCTAGAGATCCCCTCGTAACAATTGCTTCCCATACTGTTAGCCATCCTAGAGATTTACGTCTTTTATCAGATGATCAATTATTTGAAGAAATTTTGGTTTCTAAACAAATTCTTGAACAGGAATTAGGGATTCCTATTCGTTATTTTACCTATCCCGAAGGAAATCTAGATCCTCGAGTCAAACAATGGGTAATGGCCGGAGAATATCAAATGGCATTTGACATGGATAATAACGAAGAAATCTTCGCCGGAGAATCCCCCGATTTATTAACTATTGGACGGTTTGGCCAATCCCAAATTAGAAAAGTAGTTAACCAAGCATGGGGAGGATATCCCACAGCAAAAGCCCCAGAAGAATTTGATTTTTCTGACCCAATTCGTAAATTTGAACATCAAATTGATGATATAAAATTGATAATTATTAGTGGGGGTAAACCTAGTACAATTCATGCCGATAGCCGTTATCAAGTACCAGAAATTATTGCAGGAACTGAAGCAATAGCAGCTGTAGATGGGGCGTTCTTTTCCTTAAAATATCTTGATTCTAATGTAATGATTGGACCAGTAATGAGTCAAGGTAAAAATTTTGTTCCTGGTAATGCTAGTGAAAACCCGCGTCTGAATGGAAGACCATTAGTTTTGATCAGTGATCAATGGGTTAAGTTTATCCCTTTCGATGCTAATCTCCATAATACTTTAGAAGGAGTTCAAGGAGAATCTTCCGATGGAGCATTAATTACAGATACTTTTGTGGCCGCAGCTTGGTTAGTCAAAAATTCTCAAGCACAATCAGCAGCAGATTTTGGTAATCTATTTGATTTTGAGGTGGCCAGACATAGAGCATTCTGGGGTATTCATGAGTCTGGACAACCCATGATCGGTGTTTCCAAGAATCCAGTAGATTCTATGCAATTGGGACAAATTCTCCAAAAATTAGGGTTTCGAGAAGCCGTGATGTTAGATTCTGGGGCGAGTACTTCCCTGGCTTATCAAGGAGAATCTTTAGTCGGTTATATTCCTCGTCCTGTTCCCCATGTGGTGACTTTGTTATCTCCTGTTGCGATCATTGAGCCGTGAAACTCAACAAATCTCTATTTAATTACTAAGAGGAATTGCTATTTATTCCTCTTCTTTGTCCAAGCTATCAGAAGGTTCACTTTCGGAAATTGCTCGAACACAAGACCAATTACTCGGAAGGGAAGAAGGCCAACCCATTCTAATCGCTTCGGGACAAATAGTCATAACCGTAAGCTGACAGTCTATTAGCTGAAAAGCTTCTTTCTCACATTGTTTTAGACTATGTTTAAGGATTGAATCATTCTTAAATTCAATAGTTTTATTACACTGAATACAGACCATATGATGGTGATGGTTAGGAGAAGGATGATTGAGTTCGTAATGTTTATGACCCTCAGCTAGTTCCAACTCTCGTAAAATTCCCATCCGGGACATTAACTTAACGCTGCGGTAGATCGTCGACAAGCTAATACCCTCTCCTCGCTGTTCTAAGAGTTCGTAGAGTTCTTCTGCACTTAAATGGTTACCATTAGGAAGATTTTGGAAGACATGGAGGATTTTCTCCCGTTGGGGGGTTAAACGCCAACCTCTGGCATTTAATTCGGCTTTTAGGGATGTAGCAGTATAGGGAGGCATGGTTATCACTCTCAAGAAATAGTCTTTAATTGACAATGATAGTCTTTCTTAATACTAATTTGCAACAAGCTGAATTTATTGCAATTTACCGGTTCTTCAACGTTAACTTAATTTTAACTAGGTGCGTCTATGCTCGATCTTGCCAAACTTGCCCAAAGAATCCCAGGGATCAGTCAACACTTCAAACAAGAAGTTAATGCTAGTTATCAAAGACTAGAACAAGCTCAAAAAATAGTAGAACAAACCTATATAAATCAACAACAATTAATTGAAAAATATGAGCAATGGCGCGATCGCTTAATTTTCTCGGTTGCTATTCCGGTTGAACCTCTTGATACTTGTCTTGAGATTGCTTCCCCTCCCTATAGTCATAGCGTATTTGCCACCGATGGCTCTCAAATTGCTCCTTCCCACCATGAAATCGCCTATTGTTATCTAATTAATGTCGGACGAGTTATGCTCCATTATGGGCAAAATTTACACCCTTTACTCGATAGTTTACCCGAGGTTTATTATAAACAAGAAGATCTTCATGTTTCTCGACAATGGGGTATTCGCACTGAAGAATGGATGGGTTATCGTCGTACAGTTTTAGAGGCAGAAATTCTAGCGGAAATGGCTTGTCGTTGGGTTAACCCTCCAGGGGCCCATCAAGAACCCAATTTAGCTATGGTAGATGGGTCTTTAATTTACTGGTTTTTAGATGGTTTACCCCAAGATGCACGGGATCAAATTTTACAGCCAATTCTAAATGCGTGGCAACAATTAAAAGAAGCTGGCATTCCTTTGATGGGATATTTAAGTGCTTCTCGTAGTGTGGAAAGTCTCAATTTTTTGCGGTTACATAGTTGTCCTTTTGACAGTCCTAATTGCGTGATTAATTGCACACAATTAGAAGAAAAACGACCCCCTTGCCAAGTAATTGAACCTTTGCGAGATACAACTCTTTGGGGACAGTTTATTGAACCAGGAAAACGGGGGTGTTTATGGAGAAGTTCCCAACGTATTTTAGATTTATATTCAGAAGAACAACGAATTTATTTTTGCTACGTTAATGTTGGTACGGAGATAGCTAGGGTGGAATTTCCAGCCTGGGTTGCAGAGGATAAAAAACTATTAGATCAAGCTTTGGGAATTATGTTAGCACAAGTAAATAAAGGTTATGGTTATCCCGTAGTTTTAGCCGAATCTCATAATCACGCTGTTATTAGAGGAGGCGATCGCGCCAGGTTTTTTGCCTTACTAGAACAACAAATGATTCGGGCCGGTTTACACAATGTGGGAACATCTTATAAAGAAGCTAGAAAACGGGGAAGTATTGCTTAATAAGAATGAAGAATGAAGAATG
>DLXW01000067.1:0-501 GCA_003448685.1 Cyanothece sp. UBA12306 | reverse complement strand
GAAGAATTAAGAATGAAGAATTGATTTTTAGTTTTTTTCTTTTCCTTCTTTTCATCTTTAATAACTGGAATTAATTTAACTAGCAGAAAGACTTATAGAGGGTAAAAAATTGACCAATTGGGGAAAAGTAATAATTAAAACTAAAACCAATACCTGAAGTAAAATAAAAGGAATAGAACCCCGATAAATATCTTCTGTTTTAACCTCTGGTGGTGCAACTCCTCGTAAATAAAATAAAGCAAATCCAAAAGGAGGGGTTAAAAAAGAACTCTGTAAGTTAGCTGCAATAATTACCCCATACCAAATTAAATCTAAGCCTAATGTTTCAGCAACTGGTTTAAAAAGAGGAATAACAATAAAAGCAATTTCAAAGAAATCAATAAAAAATCCTAACAGAAAAATAGTCAACATACTAACTAATAAAAAACCAATTTTTCCCCCTGGCAAATTAGTTAAAATCTCTAGCATAAAATGATCCCCCATTGGTGACAAGTTAAGAGA
>DLXW01000068.1:21517-21963 GCA_003448685.1 Cyanothece sp. UBA12306 | reverse complement strand
GATGGCGAGACTCGAACTCGCATGGCGTGAGCCACACGCCCCTCAAGCGTGCGTGTCTACCATTCCACCACATCCGCGCTTTAGGCACTGTTCACAATAGCAAATTCTAAAGATAAAAGTCAAGGGGTTGTCGGAACATATCGGACAATTTCTCCAATGATATTCAGAAAAACTTAAAAGAATAAGCCTTGACCAAGCCGTCTTCGCAAAATTCTGTCATAATTTTTAATAGGGAACCGAGATCAATAAATACTTCCAAAAAAGGATCATGAGCATTTCTATCAAGCAAGTAGGTATATATGTTGGATTATTAGCAGTAGGTAGCGGTGTGGGTTTGTGGGGAAGTAACTACTTTAATCAATCATCCATCCCCGAGACGACTCAACCATCCCCTGTGGTTCCCAAAACCCTTAAATCATTGTCTTTTCCTAACCCATCTTCTGAGT
>DLXW01000068.1:0-21357 GCA_003448685.1 Cyanothece sp. UBA12306 | reverse complement strand
CCTAACCCATCTTCTGAGTCTAATAATCTGAACTTTATTGCCAATGCTGCTCAAAAAGTAGGGCCGGCTGTGGTTCGTATTGATGCAACCCGCGAGGTTTCAGATCAGGTACACGAATCTTTTGAAAGTCCTTTCTTTCGTCGATTTTTTGGTCATGGTGGAGAACTGCCAATTCCCAGAGAACATATTGAAAGGGGAACAGGTTCAGGCTTTATTTTGACTGAAGATGGACAATTATTAACTAATGCCCATGTAGTAGAGGGAGCAAAACAGGTTAAAGTAACCCTTAAGGATGGCCAAGTATATCAAGGGGAAGTGTTGGGGGTTGATAAAATGACCGATGTGGCAGTAGTCAAAATTGAAGGAACCAATCTGCCAACGGTGAAATTAGGGACTGCCGATAAATTACAACCTGGAGAATGGGCGATCGCTATTGGTAATCCTTTGGGGTTAGATAATACAGTAACGGTAGGTATTATTAGTGCTTTGGGGCGATCGAGTTCTGAGGTAGGAGTTCCCGATAAGCGAGTAAGATTTATTCAAACTGATGCGGCAATTAATCCTGGTAATTCTGGGGGCCCATTGCTCAATTCTGAGGGGGAAGTGGTGGGAATTAATACCGCTATTCGCGCAGATGCCCAAGGGTTAGGGTTTGCTATTCCTATTGAAACAGCCCAAAGGGTAGCCCAACAATTGTTTGTTAAGGGTAAAGCAGAACATCCCTATTTGGGTATTCACATGGTGACTTTAAATGATGAATTACAAAAGGAAATAAATCAAGAGGGTAAATTAAAATTTAGGGTCACCCAAAATCAAGGAGTATTAGTTATTCGTGTAGTTAATGACTCTCCTGCTGCTCAGGCTGGATTTGAACCTGGAGATGTTATTTTAAAGGTTGGGGGTGAAGCAGTGACAACCGCTACAGATGTTCAAGAACAGGTAGAATTGAGTTCTATTGGGGAAAGTCTTGAGGTTGAAGTAATTCGTCAAGGTAATCCTAAACCGATTATTTTATCGGTTCTTCCAGGATCTTTTCCTGTGGATAATTAATCACCGAAACTAAATAATTGATTACAGCTTAATTCAAGATGGGGAAACAACGAAGACTCAAGGACATCTCCTTGACGCAAAAGAGTTTTTTGGTATTCATTGTTGACTAACTGGCAAATTGTGACTGTAGGCTGTTTAGGAGTACCGATGTAATACTTACCCCCAATTCCTAAATAATCTACAATCCAATATTCGGGGATTTTCAAAAACTCATAATCTTCGTATTTTCTAGCATAATCATTTTGCCAATTTGTGCTAACCACTTCCACCACTAGCTTAATAGTTTTCCCCAAAGTAATAACAGGTTCACGAGTCCATAGGGGCTCATTTGATAGGGTATTTTCATTAAGGATAACCACATCTGGACGAAAGGCACTAAGAGAACCTAAAGGCTGAATTAAGCAACGATGGGGAATGAAATACGGTAGATTTTGACGATCAATTTCAACATTCAATTTTCGACTAATTAATGCTGCTACTTGTTCATGGAGTCCAGTGGGTTCCATATCTACTAATTCCCCATCAATAAGTTCATAGTGATCGTTATCTCCATATTGGGCGATAAATTCATCAATATTTATTCGGTTTGTGGTAAGATGTTGCATAATTTTTTAAACCTTAATGATTAATTATTGATTGTTTCTGTTGTTATTTTAGTCTCATCTAAAAAGCGATCGCCTATTAAAAAACTCTAAGCGATCGCCATTAAAGCGATCGCACAACAATTATTGGAATCTTTTTTAATGCCTCTCGATTATCGCAACATTAACACCTTCTGGTCATCTTTAATCGCGGAAACTCTTCATCGTTTAGGACTTACCACTGCTATTATTTGTCCAGGTTCGCGCTCAACTCCTTTAGCGGTTGCTTTTGCTGAACATCCTCATATCCAAGCTATTCCTATCTTAGATGAGCGATCAGCTAGTTTTTTCGCCTTGGGGATAGCTAAACGCACCCACAACCCCACTGCAATCATTTGTACTTCGGGAACCGCAGGAGCTAATTTTTACCCCGCAGTGATCGAAGCAACCGAAAGTCGAGTTCCTTTGTTGATTTTTACTGCCGATCGTCCTCCAGAATTACGTTATTGTCGCGCAGGACAAGCAATTGATCAAGTTAAACTCTATGGTAATTATCCGAATTGGCAAACAGAGTTAGCTATTCCTTCTCTAGAAAGAGAAATGTTACGTTATTTACGACAAAATATTATCCATGGTTGGGAGCGATCGCTTTTTCCCACTGCAGGGGTGGTTCATTTTAATTGTCCTTTTCGTGAACCTTTAGCCCCAATTATTCAATCAGAAATTAGGGAAGCATTAGCTAATTTTGATGTTAATAATTTTTTTGATGCTGTTAGTAATTATCAAATTAGTTTAACAAGTTCTTTTGTCTCTTTACCCTCTCAGTGGTTGTCTGAACCACGGGGAATAATTATCGCCGGTGTAGCTCATCCTAAATCTCCTGAAAGCTATTGTCAAGCGATCGCCGATTTAGCTCAATTTCTTAACTATCCTGTATTAGCAGAAGCTTTATCACCAGCTAGGAATTTCGCTCATTTGAATCCTAACTTAGTTACCACCTATGATTTAATTTTACGTAATCAGGTATTGGCTCGAAATTTAGTGCCTAATTTGGTTATTCAAATTGGAGATTTTCCTACTAGCAAAGAACTCAGAAAGTGGTTACAAGGAATTGAGCCTAATCATTGGATTATTGATTCGAGTCCTGATAATATTGATCCTCTTCACAATAAAACTACTTATTTAAGAATCTCTGTTGAAGAAATTAATTTAAAAAATACTAGACTAAAAAATAATAATTCAAGTAATTTAGTCTGGCTGAAAGAGTGGCAAGCTATAGATAATAAAATGAGAAAAAAAATCGATCTTGTTCTAGAGTCAGTTGATTTTTTATTAGAGAGTAAAGTAGCTTGGTTATTGTCTCAAGCTTTACCGACAAAGAGTTCTATTTTTATTGCTAATAGTATGTCAGTCAGGAATGCAGAATTTTTTTGGCAGCCTAATTATCATCAAATTGTTCCTTATTGCAATCGAGGTGCTAATGGTATTGATGGAACCTTATCAACAGCTTTAGGTATAGCACATCAATCTCAAAATAGTGTTATGTTAACGGGTGATTTAGCTTTGCTTCATGATACTAATGGATTTTTGATTGATCAGCATTTTCAAGGACATTTAACTATTGTTTTAATTAATAATAATGGGGGAGGAATTTTTGAGATGTTGCCTATTTCTCAATTTAATCCAACTTTTGAGCAATTTTTTGCTACGCCACAAAACATAGATTTTTCTCAATTTTGTAATACCTATAAAATCGATTATCAAAAGATTATTAGTTGGACACATCTCCAAAATTTGTTGCAGCAATTACCGCAGACAAGAATAAGAGTTTTAGAGATAGTAACTGATCGAAAAAAAGATACTTTATGGTTACAAGATACTTTTAATAAACTAGCTATGGAACTTGAGTTATAATTTATTCTAGCATCTTATTTTTATAGAGACCTTATGATTTACTAAGATTAAGTATAAGGTTATATTAAATGAATCAACAAAACCTCAATTCAACCAACTAATTATGAAAAAACTGATTAATACTCCCGAAACCTTAATTCACGAAACCTTAGAAGGAATAGCCTTAGCTCATCAAGAGTTACTAAAAGTAAACTTTGATCCTAATTTTATCTATCGTTTAGATGCTCCAATTAACAATAAAGTTGCCTTAATTTCTGGTGGAGGAAGTGGACACGAACCATTACATAGTGGTTTTGTCGGTCAAGGAATGTTAGATGCAGCTTGTCCAGGAGAAATCTTTACCTCACCAACTCCTGACCAAATGTTAGAAGCAGCTAAAACCGTTCATGGAGGGGCCGGGGTTCTCAATATTGTCAAAAATTATAGCGGCGATGTAATGAATTTTGAAATGGCTTTAGAATTAGCTATAGGTGAAGGAATTTTGGTTTCTAATGTTATCATTGATGATGATATAGCAGTCAAAGATAGCCTTTATACCCAAGGAAGAAGGGGAGTTGGGACAACAGTAATAGCTGAAAAAATTTGTGGTGCAGCAGCAGAAGTTGGATATAATTTAAAACAAATAGAGGCTTTATGTCATCAAGTTAATCTTAATGGACGTAGTATGGGAATGGCCTTAACTTCCTGCACTACACCAGCTAAAGGAACCCCTACCTTTGAATTAAATGCTCAAGAAATTGAAATGGGAATTGGCATTCATGGTGAACCAGGAAGGGAAAAAATGAATCTAAAAACTGCTGATGAAATTACAGAAATGTTAGCTATTTCTATTATTGAAGATCAAAAATATAATCGCCGAGTGCGACAATGGAATATGGAATTAGAAGATTGGACAGAAATAGAATTAATTGATCCTCCTTTCAACCCTGGAGATTCTATCTTAGTTTTGGTTAATGGGTTGGGAGGGAGTCCCCTATCTGAACTCTATATTGTTTATCGTAAATTAGCACAAGTGTGTCAAAAAAAAGGCTTAAAAATTGTCCGTAATTTGGTAGGTAACTATATAACTTCTTTGGAAATGCAAGGTGTTTCTATTACAATAGTTAAGATGAATGATGAATTAATTAAACTTTGGGATTTTCCCGTTAAAACACCTTCTTTGCGTTGGGGAATTTAACGAAGTCAGAAGTCAGAAGTCAGAAGTTAAAACTATAATTAAAAATGATGATTATTACACACCAACACATTATTGACTGGTTACAATCTTTAGCTGAAGTAATGGCTGAAAATAAAGATTATTTAACAGAACTAGATGCAGCTATTGGGGATGCAGATCACGGAATTAATATGAATAGAGGGTTTCAAAAAGTTCAAGAAAAATTACCTTCTATTACCACTCCAGACATTGGGGAAATTTGCAAAATTGTTAGTATGACTTTAATTTCTACTATTGGGGGAGCAAGTGGACCTTTATATGGAACATTTTTTTTAAAAGCTAGTGCAAAAACAAATAAAAAAGAACAATTAACTAAACAAGAATTAGGCGAATTTTTACAAGCAGGTGTAGAAGGTATTATCCAGAGAGGAAAAGCTAAGTTACAAGATAAAACTATGCTTGATACTCTTATTCCAGCCATTGAAGCTTATCACAAAGAAACTGAACTTTTGGTAGCACTTAAACAAGCAGTTTCTGCTGCTGAAGCAGGAATGAAAAGCACTATTCCTTTAATTGCAAGAAAAGGACGAGCAAGCTATTTAGGAGAACGCAGTATAGGACATCAAGATCCAGGAGCAACATCTTCTTATTTAATGCTCAAAACTTTGTTAGCAACAATTGAGCATAGTAACTAAAATAGAAGTAAAAAAAGATATTAAAAAAATCAATGATTTCTCTAGTTTTGGTTTCCCATAGTTTACCCTTAGCCGAAAGTTTAGTAACTTTAATTCAATCAATGACTAAGGACTCAATTAAAATTGCTATTGCTGCTGGAATTGATGATCCAGAGTATCCATTAGGAACTGATGTGATTAAAATTAAACAGGCAATTGAGTCTGTTTATAGTGATGATGGTGTTTTGATTTTAATGGACTTAGGTAGTGCTGTCATAAGTGCAGAAATGGCAGTAGAATTTTTTGATACTGAACAACAAAATAGGATCAAATTATCTGCTGCTCCCTTAGTAGAAGGAGCAATATCAGCAGCAATAATGGCTTCAACAGGAGCATCTATTGAGGTAGTAATAAAAGAAGCACAAGAATCTTTAAAGGCTAAATTATCACAATTACAAATAAATGATATTTTACCCAATATACAAGAATCAAAATCATCAATAGAAACTCCTATAAGCAGAATTGTCAAAGTTAATATTGTTAACGGTTTACATATTCGTCCTGCTGCAAAATTCGTCCAAAAAGCCAATCAATTTACAGCAAAAATAAGAGTAAAAAAATGTAATAATTTTAGTAATTTTATTAATGGAAAAAGTCTTAACCAATTAATGCTATTAGGAATTAAACAAGGAGAACAAATTGAAATAGAAACGCTAGGAGAAGATAGTGTATTAGCTTTAAACACATTACAGGAATTAATTGAACAAGATTTACTAGAAACTGAGACATCAGCAAAGTTATTAAATTCTGTTACTAAAACACAAAAAATATTCATTAATTCGGATAAATTACAAGGAATTCCTGCGTCACCAGGAACAGTAATTGCACCTGGTAAAATATATGAGACATTATTGCCTAAAATTACCAAAAAAATTAGCGATAATCCTGAAACTGAATGGCAAAAATTGCACCAAGTAATACAAAATGCTAAACAAGAAATTGAAAATTTAGCTAAAACAATAAGTACCAATAATGATATTTTTGAAGCTCATTTATTATATTTAGATGATCCCGAATTACTCACTCAAATAAAAAGGTTAATTTTTGAGAAACAATATACAGCTTCTTTTGCCTGGAAAACAGTAATTGATCAGACTATTACAGATTATCAAAACCTAGAAAATGAATACTTACAAGCTAGAGTCATTGACTTACTTGATCTGAGGAATCGAATCTTAAAAATATTATTAGGAGGAGAAATTAATTCACTTATTTTAGAAATTCCTAGTATTATTATTGCTTCCCAATTAGTTCCCTCCCAAGTGGCTCAATTTAATCCTTCCCAAGTATTAGGAATTGCTACTGTCTTTGGTAGTGCAACTGATCATAGTGCAATTATTGCCAATTTATTAGGTATTCCGATGGTAGTAGGTTTAGGAGAAAATTTATTAAAATTGAATTCTAATATTCCTTTAAAAATTGATGGTACTAACGGAATAATCCACATCAATCCTCCATTAGAAGCTAAAGTAATTGAACCTTCTCAACTATCAATATCTCTTAAACCAGCTATAACTCAAGATGGTTATAAAATTCCCTTATTAGCTAATATTATAGGTATTGCTGATGCTCAATTAGCTATGAATTATGGGGCCGAAGGAGTAGGTTTACTACGAACAGAATTTTTGTATTTAGATCGCCTTACTCCTCCTACAGAAGAAGAACAAATAGAATTTTATCAAGCGATCGCTAACATAGTTAAACCCCATCCTCTAACAATTCGTACAGCAGATATTGGAGGAGATAAATTCGTTCCTTATTTGAATCTTGAACAAGAAGCTAATCCTTTTTTAGGAAAAAGAGGAATTCGCCAAAGTTTAGCTGAAACGGAAGTTTTTAAAACCCAACTAAAAGCAATTTTAAAGGTAAGTTCTGAAGCTAATATTCGTTTAATGTTACCAATGGTTAGCTGCTTAAATGAAATAAAAATGGTCAAAAAACTCCTAGAAGAAGTCAAACAAGAATTACAGCAAAAAAATATTACTTTTGATCAAAAATTGCCTTTGGGAATTATGATTGAAGTACCATCTGCTGCGATTATGGCTGATAAATTAGCATCAGAAGTTGATTTTTTTAGCATTGGAACTAATGATTTAACTCAATATTTGATGGCCGCTGATCGCACTAATTCTCAAGTTGTTGATTTAACCAATGGTTTCCCACCAGCATTATTAAGAATAATTGCTCAATGTGTAACTATGGCTCATGAAAAAGGGATTAAAGTTAGTGTATGTGGTCAATTAGCCTCAAGTCCTGATGCCATTGCTATTTTATTAGGTTTAGGAATAGATGAATTAAGTATTAATCCTCCTATGATTTGCCAAATAAGCGAGATAATTACTCAAATATCTCTTGAAAAAGTTAAACAATCTTTGGCTATTTAAAGATAAGTAGTTAACCATAATATTAAAGGTAAAGTAATAAAACTTGTCACTGTTGTCACGACAATAGTACGAGCAACCCGAGGAGCATCTCCTCCAAATTGTGAGACTAAAACCAAAGTATTAACTGCCGTTGGCATGGCACTTTGTAAAATTAAAACCTTTAAATCTAAACCTTCTAATTTTAAAAAATTTCCAACAAATAAAGCAATTATCGGCGCAATTAATAGTCTTAATATTGTGGCGCTCAATTCATATTTAGAAATCGTAAATCTGGTAATAGATAGCTGTATTCCCAAGATAATCAAAGCTAGGGGAATAGCGGCTCTACCTAACATATGTATAGCTTCTCCCAGGTTAAAAGGAAGTTCAATATTCAGCAATCTTAGGGTTAAACCCGCTAATATTGCCCACATTAATGGTAATTTTAAAGTTAAAGATAAGCTTTTTCCTAAACCACGTCCAGTGAGAATTGCCGGAGCAAATCCAAATAAAATAATAGCAGAACCAATCATATAAATAATAGCCCGTTCTAATCCCTCAGCACCTAGGGCAAAATCCACAAAAGGTAAACCCATGTTGCCATTATTAGGATGTAAAGTCGTAGCTAATAAACTTTTATAATTAAAAGAAGATAAATTGAAACAGCAACTTAATAGCCAAATTAGCAGAAATATTAATAATGAAGTAATAGCGACTCCTAGTAACAAATCTAAGATACTTTGAGGAGATAAATTAGTACGATATAGACTGTCCGAAATTAAGGCCGGAGATAAAATATAAACAGATAATTGTGATAGAGTTTTTAGTTCAATATTTAGAGTTTTACCAGCAATAAAACCAATAATAATAATCAAAGCAACGGGAAGAACAGCCGGTAAGAGTACAGCCATAATAAAGGTTATTAATACAACAAATAAGTGTTCGATCCCATTTCCAGTCATCAACTGAATCCCTAGGTTTTAAGGCCTACAAATCATTCTATGCTGCCTATTTTAAGGAGATCTCCCCCAATGCTACCTATTTTAATGAGGAGTTTGCAGTAACTAAATTCCGCCTTCCTCTGAATTAATCTCTTTTGCCGAGATTTGCTAAAGTAGTCATAACTCCCCATAATGGTGGTTTATGATTAAATTAGGCTATCTAACAACTTTGAGAAAACGAAGATATATACTTCACAATGCGCTATCAATAATTTTGCTAGGTGTAACTTTATTTCTCTTGCAAACTTCTGTGATAGCCTCTCCCTTAACGAAAACTCCTTTAGCACCCCCCAATACCTCTAGTCCTCAGACGACGCTCAAAAGTTTTATTGAGAATATCGAAGAATCTTATAAATTGCTACAAGTTGCCTATGAAGAATATCTGCAAGAAACCAGTCCCTTACCCTCCAACTCAGTTCGTAAGCAAGTAGGAAAAGCGAGAATTCTCTTTAATCGCGCTAAACGCTGTTTAGACCTGAGTGAAGTTCCCCCCAATCTCAAAGAAGATATCGGTATGGAAGGGTCTTTAATGCTCAAGGACATTTTTGATCGCCTTGAACTACCTCCTTATGAAAAAATTCCTGATAGGAAAAGGGTTGCAGCTAACAAAGACTTGAGAAAATGGACAATTCCTAATACAGAAATTGATATCGTTAAAATTGAAGAGGGAAAAAATGCAGGAGAATTTCTCTTTTCTGCCGGCACTGTAGCTCGACTAAGAGAATTTTATGAAAAGGCCCAAAAACTCCCTTATAAACCCAATACCAACCCTGGATTTTACGAATTTTATATCTCCACCCCTGGCCGTTTAATTCCGATTAAATGGCTTCGTAATTTGCCCAGTTGGTTTCAAACGGTTTACTGGAATCAAACCTTATGGCAATGGATAGGATTAGTCCTTTCGCTGTTCCTTGTCTTGTTTATTTGCTATCACAATTTACGCTGGAACTGGCGAAGAATTGCTACCCTTGAACCGCCACAGAGAACTTGGGAAACCTTGTTACCCTCTTTAATGGCGATCGCTAGTTTATCAGGAGCTATTTATTTGATCAATGAAGGCATCAATATTACTGGAGATGTATTGGTGGTAACGTTGATTATTCTCAAAACTATTTTATGGATTTTAATTGCCTTAACCATTTTTTTACTGGGTAATGCCCTCTCAGAAAGCATAATTGCTTCTCCTCGCATCAACCGTAAAAGTATCGATGCCAGTATCATCAGAACTGTTACCCGTCTGTTGGGTTTGACCATAAGCATAGCAGTTATGATTTTTGGCATTGAGCAAGTGGGTATTTCTCTGATCCCAATTCTAGCGGGGTTAGGATTTGGGGGTTTAGCATTAGCACTGGCAGCTAGGCCAACTCTAGAAAATATTATTGCCGGATTAATTTTGCTTATTGATCGACCTATCAGTGTTGGGGAATATTGCTGCTTTGGTGATAAGGAAGGAACGATACAACAAATTGGTTTGCGTTCCACAAGAATTCTTGCTCTCAACGGTGATTTAATCTCTATCCCTAATTCTCAGTTTTCAGAGCTAGAATTGACCAACAGAAGCCGACGAACCTCTATTCTCTTCAGACAGATTATTGGCTTACGCTATGAGACGACTTCTGAGCAATTAAGGTTTGTACTGGCTAAATTAAGGGAAATGCTTTTAGCTCATCCTAAACTTCTTGAAAAGGGTGGGCGAGTCAGATTTGTGAAATATGGAGATTATTCTAAGGATGTAGAACTTTTTGCTTATGCCAAGACGGGTAATTTATCAGAATTTTTAGGCATTCAGGAGGATATATTATTGCGAGTTCAAGATATTGTCGAAGCAGCAGGAACGGACTTTGCCTTCCCTTCTCAAACTACTTATCTGACTAAAGATAGTGGACTCGATCAACAATTAAGTAAAGCTGTTGAGGCTGAATTCGATACTTGGCGAGAAAAAGATATTTTTCCCTTTCCTGAGTTTTCTAGTGAGCAAAGCAAGCAATATAGCAAAAATGATTAGCTTCGGTTTTTGCATGGCTAAATCAATTCTTCATTCTAAATTCTAAATTCTAAATTCTAAATTCTAAGGTTGTTTTGAATTAATGCAGAATAACTGTTCATTAATTCTTGATTATTAATTTTAGACAGAATATACAATCCCCCATCTCCTCCCCTACCAATACGTAAGTCTTCATCCAAATAAGTAATATCAAAAACAGGCACTCGTCCTTTAGGGTTACGCGCTGGTATAATTTTAAAAGGATTGAGTTGAGGAGTATTGATATTACCTATTTTTTCGATAGCTAAGTAACGCTTTTTAAAGTCAATATTTAGTCTTTTATCAGGAAGAGATGAATAATTGTCTTGATCAATTTCAAATTTCGCTGTTACCAAAACATAGCCCGAGACTAATCCTAAACTATGTTTCACAAAAGCTTGATTAAAAAATGATTTACTTGCTAAATCAATTACTTGATAAACTGCTCCCACTTTCAAACCATACTTAAGAGAAGTTAAAGAGCGAATTTCCCTAGAAGTTGAATATTGTAATTGCCAAACTCCATCTAAAAGATTAACAGCATGACGTAAAGGATATAAATTGGGATTTTTTGCTTCTAATTTCTCGGTTAATTGCTCAAGTTTATTAACCATTTCTTGAGATAATTTAACATCACTAATCGGCGAACCTCTTTTAATATCACCACTTGTTTTCAGTTCTTCAATAGAGCTGATTAGGGTTGATTTAGCAGTTATTCTTTCAGTTAATGCTGTCACTTTTTATTCTCTCAAATTTTTTGAATTACAAAGGTTTTTGATTCACTGAAATATTATTAAAATTCAACAACTAAACCCAAATAGTTTGTAAACATTGTTCAGCAACTAAATTGTAAACCATCTCCGTTTGTTGAGCTAATTTTGTCCAATTGAAGCGAGATTCCAAATCATGGTAAGCATTCTCGACTAACCATTGGGCATAATCATGATTTTTGAGAACTTCTAAGATTCCCCAAGCTAAAGAATCAGCATTATTGGCATAAGTGACAATGCCAGTTTGTCCATGAAGAACAACTTCTGGTAAACCCCCTGCGTTAGAAACTACTACGGGAACTTTAGCAGCAAAACTCTCTAGGGCAACAATCCCGAACGGTTCGTATAAACTAGGAAAAACAGCACAATCAGCTAAAGTTTGAAACTTATCTAAATCTTCATCGGACATAAACCCAGTAAAATCACATTTTTCCCTAATACCTAATTGACAAGCTTGATTTTGTAAATGTTGGGTATTGCCTCCACCAATAATCACTAATTTGGCATCACCTTCTAATTCCGAAAACACTTTTGTTGCCGCTTGGAGTAACACTGAAACTCCCTTTTCGTATGACATACGACCAACATAATAAATTATTTTCTCGTTGTCTTTAGCAAAGCGACGGCGGAAATCAATTTGATCAAACTTAGAATTAAGTTTTTTCTTTTCGGGGCGAATACCATTGAAAATTACATCTATTTTATCGGCAGGAGTATGAAAAATATGTTGCAATTCACGGTACATATAATTACTACAAACAATAACGCGCCAAGCATTATAAATTAATTTTTCTTCTTTATTAGCAATGTAGCGCTGAGTATCCGAATGCAACCCATTATGACGACCATATTCAGTAGCATGGATCGTGACAATTAAAGGAATTTTAAAGTAATGTTTAAGGGCAATAGCTGCGTCTCCCACTAACCAATCATGGGCATGAATCAAATCAAAAACTCCTAGATTTCTCAGAAGTTCACCTCCTTGATGACCCATACTATCATTCATGTTGGTCACCCAATGAAAAAAGCTATCACCTTCTTCTACTGGAACACGATAGATATGTATTCCTTCAATGACCTCGTAATTTGCAGTATCCTCGAACTCAATCGTGATCAGATGAATTTCATGTCCGAGTTTTACCATTTCTGGATATAGTTCGGCAACGTGACGAGCTATACCCCCAACAATCCTTGGCGGAAACTCCCAAGTTAAGACCAAAATCCTCATAATTACCCAATCCCTTTTATTGGGGTCAATCTAATTCTACATAATTTGTTCACGTTTTGAAAATGGCTATAATGCTAATCGAAAACAAAAGTTAGCAAAATTTGACAAGAACACCTGGTTCTTTTTGAATAGGAAGGATGTCCAAAATATCAGTTTGGGCGCAGTATTTTAAGTCTTCATCGCAGTTTAACCTTAAAAGTCGTTGACCATGACTCGATTTATAGAAAAGTTGTAATAAATCAGCTTCAAAGTTTTGATAAAGAGCGATCGCTGCTATTACTTCATCATTGCCGATAATTATTTCTTGTCCCACCGAAGCAATCAGAGATTGGGCGATCGCTCCTCCACAAACTGTATCTTCGAGAGAATAGCCCCCTTGCCATCCTGAACCCACTAACCAGACGGTTTCGGGTTGAGTATCGAGGAGGTAACGGACTGTTGCTTGACGATTAATCATCGCTGAAGTAATCACAATTGGTGATTTTTCTACCCTTTGTAGGGCGCGAGTACCATTAGTAGTCGTGAGAAACAAACGCTTGCTTCCCACTTGTTCTGGGGTACAATCGAGGGGAGAATTGCCCAATTCAAAACCATCTACCTTGGCTCCGCCCCTTTCGCCAGCCCTGAGACGTTTTTCAGGTAACCAGCGATCGCTTGCTTGGAGTAGTTGTTCAATGTCGCTAAAGGTTTGTACTGCTTCTGCACCGGCTTCTAAAGCAGTCGCTATAGTAGTAGTGGCCCGTAGCACATCGATCACTACGGCACAATCAGGTAAATGGTCGGTGGGAGTTAGTTCAGGGGTATGATAAACAAAAAGCTTCACGGCTTTAATTATGGTTAAAAATTAAGGAAGTCGACTTCCATCTTGACATATTTGGTAACAATTTAGAGAAGAAGTTAGTTAAGATAGAATATCGTGTAAAAAATTTTTTCATCAGCGATGATGCTCAAAAGTCCTAAAGATCAATAGGCACTATGGAAAATTCTGTGGCCACCATCCAATGTTCTGATGCTAATTGTCAGACATCTAATCCCCAAGAGAACACATTCTGCGACAATTGCTCAATTCCTTTGGTAAAACGTTACCTCTGGGCTTTAGGGGATTGGGTGAGATCTTATCAAGTAGGACAATTAATTGCTGAACGCTATCTTCTGAAGGCGGAAAAAATTGTTCTTGATACCCAACCTGGAGTTCCACCGAAACTGACGGAGGAAGTTCCGATTAAATTAAGACCTTACCTCAAATTATTTCCCTATCGTCTCCATTTACCCCAAGTTTACAGTTATTCTGGTGGTGGGGAAGACGCAATTGAAGATTTAGAAATTTGTTTACTAGAATACAGCAACATTCCCCTCGATAGTAATGGAGAACTGCTTTATCCTAACTTTTTACCCCGATTAACAGAGGTCTGGGGACAAGCAAGTCCCTTAAGACAATTAAATTGGCTATTGCAAATGGCCAATTTATGGCATCCTCTCGAAAAACAACAGATGGTGTCGAGTTTGGTTGATGATCCGAGTTTAGTGAGAGTTAATGGATCTGTTTTACAATTACTAGAACTGACTGAAGATGTACACAGCTATTACAGTATCAAACAATTAGGAAAATTTTGGTTATCTTTGGTGGATACTGCTTCCCCTTTGATTGCTGATTTCTTGGAAGAACTGTGTCATCGACTCGAAAAAGGCAGAATTCCCCATTATGAATACCTGATCAGCTATCTTGATCAAGCGATCGCCCACTGTGGACAATGGTATCAACATCATTACCAAATCTTTACCAGCACTGATTCAGGTCCGACGCGGGATCATAACGAAGATGACTGTTATCCTCCCTCTGGAGAACTGGTGGATGCTAAAAAACAAGGAATTGATCTACCCTTTGCCCTAGTTTGTGATGGTATTGGTGGACAAGATGGGGGGGAAATTGCCTCGGACTTAGCTAAAAATACCTTGTTGGAAAATATAGCCCGATTGGTGTTATTAGGACAAGAGTCGAATTATGAACAATATTTACAAGAGTTAAAAGATTTGATTTGTCTGAGCAATGATCGGATCAGTCAACGCAATGATGCAGAACAGCGTCAAGAACGACAACGGATGGGGACTACTCTGGTTTTAGCTCTAGCGCGTGGCCATGAGATATATTTAGCTAATGTAGGAGATTCTCGCATTTACCAGATTACGGATACCAGTTGTCATCAAGTTACAGTTGATGATGATCTAGCTGGACGAGAAGCCAGTCTATCCTATGTTTTTTACCGAGATGCTATTCAATCTTCCCATTCAGGAGCCTTAGTACAAGCTTTGGGGATGAGTGATTCTGCTGCCATCCATCCCAATTTAGATCGGCTAATTGTGGATGAAAATTGTGTGTTTTTGCTCTGTTCTGATGGTTTAAGCGATTACGATCGCGTTGAACAGTATTGGGATAGTCAAATTGCTCCCATCCTCCGCTCAGAAACAGACATTGCTACAGTAGGTAAGCAACTGATCAAGATTGCTAATACTAAAAATGGCCACGACAATGTAACTATTGCTTTAGTCTACTGTCAAGTTAAATTTCTGGGAGATTCTACGACCAAACCCATTTCTATGGTAAGTGTAGAGAATTCTCTGAACACCTTAATTCAATTGAGATCTTCTCAAAAAACTGCTGAAGAACTCCCTACGGAACCTCCCCATACAGAACCAACATTACCTTGGAAAACCACTACCCCTCCTACTGAAATAAAAAAATCATCGTCATCATCTCCAATCTTGGCTTTAGTTTTAGGATTGTTTGCTTTAATCGCGATTACAGTTACCGCTTACTTTGTTTGGCAATCTCAAAACCAAACTAACCAAGATAATACCCTTCAAAGTCAAAATTTAGAGATCTATTAAGACATAATTTATTTAATTTTAGGGGACGGTAGAACAGTTAATAAAAGTAAAAACCAAGGAAGATTCAAATCAGGAATCAATCGAGAATATTTTTTAAAATTAGGAAGAGCCATTGGTAACAGGAAACGAAGAGAACGTAAGGAAACTGGACGGTTTCCTTTTTCATCAACTAGTCCGTATTTCTTAGCTACTTCAGCAACAATGTGGACTTTTCCTGTGTTTTTAATAATTTGAGAGTCACTAGCTAAAGCAGCAATAGCTCTTCCCGTTAGTAAAGGGGTTTCCCAATTATAATTATCCACGAATACAGATGATTCAGAGTTATTTTCCCTTTCTTGTTTGGCGAAACGAATGATATTTTCAGTCCCCACAATTCCTGGCCAAATTGAAAGAGAAGTGACATTATATTTTTTCAATTCAATTGCCATATCTGCCGCTAAACGGTCACAAGCAGTCTTCCCCACACCATAAGGAACACTAAAAATATAAGACATAGCCCCCCAAGAAGAAATGGTACAAATTAATCCTTGTTTTCGTTGAGTCATCATTCGTGCAGCAAAAACACTAGCTAAATAATGACTACGTAGTCCCACATTATTACTGCTATCCCAAAAAGTTGATTCAGATTGCCAAAAGGGCTTACCATAGGCATCACTTAATGCTTTTACCCCGCCATAAACATTGTTGATTAAAATATCTAATTGACCTTTTTGTTCATCTTGAATACGTTCAAAAATTTGACTAATTTCTTGATCATTACTATGGTCTACTTGTAGAGGAATACATTTACCTCCAGCCTTTTCTACTGCAATTTTAGTTTCGAGTAAACTACCGACGGTGTCATCGTCATTTGCCGTCTTTTCAAAAGTTCTTCCTGTGATATAGACAGTAGCTCCAACTTCACCAAGTCCCATGGCAATGCCTTTACCAATACCTCTACTAGCTCCTGTCACTAAGGCAACTTTCCCGTTCAATGTTTTAGTCATTTTTTTAATAAGTTTTCAAACTATTATCACATCATTCCTTTAAAAATACCTTGGGGACGAATCAACAGAATAACAATCATAATTAATAAAGATACCCCTAATTTATATTCTGAACCGAGCCAAGGAATACTAACACTAAGTTCTTGAGCAACTCCAATTACCAATCCACCGGCGATCGCCCCATAAGGGTTACCAATTCCTCCTAAAATAACTGAAGCAAACAGAGGTAAAATCAAAAACCATCCCATGGTGGGTTTAAGGGCATAAATTAAGCCATACATTGCTCCTCCTAAAGCCGTTAATCCCCCCGTGATTACCCAAGTCCATAACACCACATTTTCTACATTAATTCCTGATACTCTAGCTAAATCAATATTATCAGCCACTGCTCGCATTGCTTTGCCTATTTTGGTTTTTTGTAGTAAAAAATGAAGGGCAATAATCCCTAGTATGGCTAGTCCCATCACTAATAGTTTATCTTGGGCTAATTTAATACCGAAAACTTCTGCTGCTGGTACCAGAGGAAGTCCATAACTTTGGTTGTTTCCTCCCCAAATCATTAAAATTCCATTACGAATAAATAATGCTAAACCAATGGAAATAATAATCAAAGTGGTAGAAGTGGCTCGGCGATCGCGCATAGGTTTCCAGAGGAGATATTCAGCCATGATCATGGCGACAATTGTTCCTGTTGCTCCTAAGATCATGGACAGCCATAAATTGATCCCACTGTTCTTAGCTACCCAAGTCAAATAGGCTCCCAAGGTCATAAAATCACCGTGGGCAAAGTTAGAAAGCCTTAAAATACCATAGGTCAGGGTTAAACCTACAGCAGTCAGAGCAATAATACTGCCGATGACTAGGCCGTTAAAGATTAATTGTGGTGTTTCCATGACTCCTATTTGCGATCAAGACTATCTTAAAAGGTATAACATAATAGTGTTGATTGAAATGATTTCTACTCAAATCCTGAAATATTTATCAATAAAGCTCATTAATTAGAAAATTTACAATAATACTAACTAGGTAAATATTAAGGCATCATGGGTTAGAATTTAAAGTGAAACATCAATAACCATTAAAATTTTAATTTTAAACAACATGATAGCTATATTTGAAAAGATTCAGAAAAATATCAATTGGTATTTACGGCATCCTCATCAGGGTTTATATAATAAAAATATTCGGGGTAAAATTAGAGGTATTTTTGCAAAATCTACAGCAGAACCAATAATTAAATTCATATTTTATTTAGATACATTACTTCTATTTATTCGAGTCTTTTTTAAAAGAATTAATCTTCTAGGTTTAGGCGCAACTATTAAACTTGCTGTGCCAGATTTTAGTGCAAAAAACAATGATAAAACATCACAGAAAATTAAGCTTCTATATTTTGATTTAGGCACTCATAAAAATGCAGACGAATTATACTGGATGGCTCATAAAATTTTGCCATCTCTTGGATACCAATATCAAGCTTATGGTTTTGAGGCATTTCCAAAGTTTTTTGAGGAAGCACAAAAAAGGTTTGGAGAAATTGGGAATGTAACTTTTATTAACAAAGCATTATGCCTTTCACCTCCTCCTAATGGTAAACTAAAATTCTATATATCTCCTGTTGGTGATGGTGTGGGTAACTCTATTTATAAAGATCAGTTTCAAAATTATGAGGAAGTAGATGCTGTTAAATTTTCTGACTGGTTGCGCAAAGAAGGTATTAATTTAGAAGATAGTATCTGTCTTTTAAGAATGAATATAGAAGGGGCTGAGTTTGATGTTATATCAGATCTAATTGAAAGTGAGTTAACCCAATACATTGATGGTTACTTTGGTAGCTGGGATGATGTTTCAAAAATTGATTTACAAAAGGATGAACTATTTAGATCTTTGTTAAAAGCAAATCATATTGATAAGATACCTTTTCATGTAGGTGATATTGTATCTCCCTTCCGTTGTAATGCAATTAAATATCACATCATTACTTGTGTTGAATATGGTCGGCAAAAAATTATAAATAAAAATAAAGAGTAGTCATTCCCATAAACGACGACGGGGAGAACCATTAAGAAGTTGATGGGTATCTTTTAATAGTCGGGGAATCTCTAATTTTTCGGGACAACGGGGGAGACAGTCCCCACATTCAGTACATTTATTTCCTTTATTCCCTGGAAACCAATGACCAGCATTTTCGAACATTCCATAACGATATTGACCAAATTCTGTCATGTCATAAGCAATAGCTAAATTACGTAAGCGCAAAACTTCAGGAATATTGATACTTTCGGGACAGGGAAGACATTGATAACATTGACTACAGCGATCACTACCTAAAACCTTTTCTAAATGGGTTTCTAGTTTTTCTAAGACCTGTATTTCTTCAGGTGTCAGGGGGGAATCATTATCACCTAGGGATAAGTTATCTGCTAATTCTTGGGGGTTAGCTGGTCCCACACTTAAGGTGGTGATACGGCGATCGCCTAACAAAAACCGATAGGTTAATTCCAAAGGAGAAAAAGGATCACACAGATTGTTTAATTTTTCTGGAGGGGTATACAAACAACCTCCTTTATCCCCAGGGGAAATAATAAATATCCCTAAATCTTTTTCAGCAGCTAAACTAATAGCTGCTTCATTACGTTGGAAAAAATAATAATAATGGAGGTTAACAAATTCAAATAAATCAGTGTTAATAGCTGCTAAAATCACCTCTAAACTTCCATGGGTAGAAAACCCTAAATGATTAACTCTCTTGTCGTCTAATGCTTCTTGTAAAACTGACCAACATCCATTAGGTTTAGTTATCCAATTGAGATGATCCCAAGTATTAATTCCATGAATGGCTAAACAATCAATATAATCTAATTGTAGCTTGTCTAAAGATTCATCTAACCATTGACTCATTTGATCAGGGTTAGGTGTGGGAGGTAATTTAGTAGTAATATGTATTTTTTTTCGATCTATATTAGAGTATTGTTTAAGGATTTTTCCTAAATAATATTCACTTTTTCCGTAACCCTTCGCAGTTTCAATGTGATTGATCCCAACGGTGATCGCTTGTTTAATAGTAGCTTGAAATATCTCTTGGGAAGCAAGACATCTCATAGTTCCTAAAGAGAAGCAAGAAAGATTCAAGTTGGTTTTGCCAAACCTTTGATAACGCATAGGGTACTTTTAACTCTTGATACCAAACTCTACTGTTGATAGTAGAATAAAAATAGGCTTAGATCAAATTATATCCTAAGAAAGATACTAAGATATTAGTATTGTCAATTAATTTTGATATGTTAAGCTATTTGAAAAAATTTTATCCGTCAAAATCCTAGAAATTATGAGTTTACTAACTTTTATTGATCTTTTCTTTGGTATTGGTGGTCTTAGAATCCCTTTTGATAATTTAGGTTGTCAATGTGTTTTTTCATCAGAATGGGATAAATATGCCCAAGATATGTATGAAGCTAATTTTGGGGAACGTCCCTATGGCGATCTAACTAAAATAGACACAAATGATACAGAAAATAAATTCATCAGTCAAGATAGAATATCTAAAGAGGTTATCAAGTTCCATCCTCAAACTTTTGGACATAATTTTGCACTTCAATTAAACCCGCGATCGCAGTTCTAAATATACCAATAAAGCGTTAATATCAGCAGGGTTAACCCCTCCAATACGGGATGCTTGGCCTAGGGTTAAAGGTTTAATTTTTGTTAGTTTTTCTCTAGCTTCCATTGACAAAGTTTCGATTTTCATGTAGTCTAAATCCTGAGATAATTGACGATGAGAATGATGACTAATTTGATCAATTTGTCTTTGTTGACGTTTCAGATAACCAGAGTATTTAATATCAATTTCTGCACCTTGTTTTTCTACTAAATTAAGTTGATAATTTCCTAATCCATAGCGATCTAAATCAACATAATGAAATTGAGGACGACGTAACAAATCTGCTAAAGTAATTGAACCTTTAATCTTTTGTTGGGTATCATGTACAATTGCCACTGCGACTTCATCTCTTTCTTTAATTCTTGTTTCATGAAGTCGTTCTTTCTCCGCAATAATATTAGCTTGTTTATCTTGAAAAAGTTGCCAACGGCGATCATCAATTAAGCCAATTTCTCGACCCAATGGAGTTAACCTTTGATCCGCATTATCAGAACGTAAAACTAAACGATATTCTGACCTTGAGGTTAACATTCGATAGGGTTCCCTTAGGTCTTTAGTACATAAATCATCGATTAAAGTTCCCAGATAACTTTCTTCCCTAGAAAAAACAATCATCTCTTGTCTTTTAACAAAACGAACCGCATTAATTCCCGCAACTATTCCTTGCGCTGCTGCTTCTTCATAACCCGTCGTTCCGTTAACTTGACCAGCACAAAATAAACCTTCAACTTTTTTAGTCATCAAGGTAGGATAACATTGAGTAGCCGGAAGATAATCATATTCTACAGCGTAAGCAGGACGCAACATCACACAGTTTTCTAGGCCAGGAAGAGTCCTCAACATGGCTAATTGGATATTCTCAGGAAGTCCTGTAGAAAACCCTTGAATATATAATTCTGGAATCTCCCGGCCTTCAGGTTCAATAAAAATTTGATGGCTATCTTTATCGGCAAATCTAACAATTTTATCTTCAATGGAAGGACAGCCTTGAACCTCAACCCCCC
>DLXW01000103.1:9409-25629 GCA_003448685.1 Cyanothece sp. UBA12306 | reverse complement strand
GACTTCTGACTTCTGCTATAAGTTCCCTAGCTTCCTGAATCAGATTGTAGGGTATCTAGACGAAAAAAAGCGGACGCATTCAGGGTTTCTTCATCTACATTTAATTGTAACAGTCTGAACACAATTCCCTGTTTTTCTAAAATATCTAAGTCGACGGATTGGAAACGACTCAAAAACTTTCTCGATAGTTTCCTTCCATTGAGTGTACCATTCAAATCGAGAAGTTGCAGCGATCGCCCATTTTTTACTTTTAATCCTGTTTCTAGAGTTAGGGCTAAAGGTTCGGGCGTTTCTCCTTCTTTCGGGTCTTGTTGTAATTTTACCTCAATTCCTAGACGATTTTCGCTTTTAAATTGAAACTGTAGGGTTAAAATAGAAAATCTGGGGGCTTGAGCAGGAAGTACGTTGTTAATAACTTGTTGTATTTTAGATTTAATATTAGCTGATTCTAAAGCTTGATTAATATCATCTTCTTTGATAATTAAGTTTACTCCTAATTGTAAAGGTTGTCTGAGAGACTTTCTAATTCCGGTGAGTCCTTTTCCTTCTAAACCATTAATATTTAGATCTATAGGATCGGTTTCTAATTCAATTGCTTCTATTCTAAGATTTTCTAGAGGTTCTATTCCTCTAGTAGCAATACGAACGCGATCAATCTTTCCTTGAATAGGTTGATAACTGGGCGTATTATCGATACGAACTGCTAATTCTTCAACGCTTTTAACTTGGGAACGAATAGTATTAGCTACTACCGTATCAATTACCAGTCCAACGGGAGAAATTACTGTTAATAAACTTGACAAAAAAATTGTAAAAAATTCCATCAATAATCACCTATTAATTTAAGGGCGAACCTTAAGTTCACCCTCACTTAATCAAGTTGTCTTGATCATGTATTTTAACCAACAATAGCTGAACTTAAAAATGTCAGTCCAATACCACTAATAATAAAGCCAATGTTTCTAACTATCAATAGTCCTTTATTTTCGTCTTTTTTGATTAGAAGTTTAGCCAGAGTAAAAGTTCCCAAGGAAACCATTAGCTGAATTAGAGCAAATCCTGCTAAATAAGAAACTAAAGGAGTCATCTCTGAACCAACAATAGCTTCTCCATAAGCATAACCATGAAAAATACCAGCGCTCAAAGCTAGAGTAGCCCAAATTAGGGTAGAAAAATTAGAAGTAAGGAGCAAACCCTTTTTAATAACTAATAATACTCCAAAAGTCAAAACTGAGAGCGCGATAATTAGTTCAGGAAAAGGTAAATTAATGTCTTGTAGATGGATACCAGTTCCGATCATAGTTGCTAGAACAAAAGCTAGGGGAATTAAAAATCCTTGTTTTAGTCTTGTACCTAATAATCCTGCTGCGACAACAAAAGCAAAATGATCTAAACCAATTATAGGATGGCCCAAACCTGATAAAAATCCTTCAATAAAATTAGCTGGGGTTTGTCCACCAAAAGGATGGTGTGCTGTGGCTGGTTTTATAACTAATAATAATGATGCTAGACTAACAATAATACTGGGGATAAACCATTTTTGATTTTTGATTAAACTTGACTTCATCTGTACCTCGCAGAGTTTACTTAATTCTCTAATTATTGGTGGGTATTCTGACTCAGAAACAGGAATTTTTTGTCATTCAATATTTCATCACAGTTGCGGGACAGCGTTAGACTTACACTAAACTTTCCCCCTTACGTCTAATGGCTGTTCCTCACTAGAACCAATAGCTTCGGTATAATAACACGGAAAGTCTACGGTTATGAGCAAACTGGGGTTGATTTCCTGATAATATTATTAAAGATATAGCTTTTATTTTAAGTCCGCAAAACCTTAAAAATTGACAAAATGGATATAAAGAACGGCTTTGTAGGTACAGTTGGGAATACTCCTCTGATTAAGTTAACTAGCTTTAGTGAGGAAACAGGATGCGAAATTCTAGGAAAAGCAGAATTTCTTAATCCAGGGGGTTCGGTTAAAGATCGCGCGGCGTTGTATATTATTGAAGATGCAGAAAAAAAAGGACTGCTTAAACCTGGAGGAACGGTAGTAGAGGGAACTGCGGGAAATACAGGTATTGGTTTAGCCCATATTTGCAACGCTAAAGGCTATAAATGCTTGATTGTCATTCCAGAAACCCAATCACAAGAAAAAATAGATCTTCTGAAAACCCTAGGGGCTGAAGTTCGTACTGTTCCGGCGGTACCTTACCGTGACCCCAATAATTATGTTAAAGTCTCCGGTAGGCTGGCCCAAGAACTAGATAACGCTATTTGGGCTAATCAATTCGATAATTTGGCTAACCGTCAAGCTCATTATGAAACCACAGGCCCCGAAATTTGGACGCAAACCGAAGGGAAAGTGGATGCTTGGGTATCCGCTACGGGAACGGGGGGAACCTACGCAGGAGGGGCTTTATTCTTCAAACAAAAGAATCCCCAGATTAAATGTATTGTAGCTGATCCTATGGGTAGTGGATTATATAGTTATGTGAAGACGGGAGAAATTAAACCAGAAGGCAATTCTATTACCGAAGGCATTGGCAATAGTCGCATTACCGCTAATATGGAAGGGGTTCCCATTGATGATGCCATTCAAATTGATGATCGCGAGGCTATTCGGGTAATTTATCAATTATTGTACCAGGAAGGGCTATTTATGGGGGGATCGGTTGGGATTAATGTAGGTGCTGCGATCGCCTTAGCTAAAGAAATGGGGCCAGGCCACACTATTGTAACGGTTTTGTGTGATGGAGGAGCGAGATATCAATCTCGGCTGTACAATCGCGAGTGGTTAGTCTCTAAGGGATTATTCGATTAAAATTTGGCTAAAATGATTTGTCCGAGTTGGAATAATTCAAAGCTGATGAATGCAGCAAGGATAATGGTAACCAGTTGATTGAGGATGGGGATATTTCCTTTACCCCAGAATGAGGCAATGAATTTAATGCCAACAATGGCTATAGCTATGAAAATTAACAGTTTGGCAATACTCATGATTGATGGGTTTTTAGCTGTTTTGAATTAATTGACTGTTGTCAATTATAGTGTATTGCTAAGGTGTCAATTAATTAGCTAACAAAGATTTAATTTTACAAGAAAGGGAACAGGTGCAAAACCCTTATCCAAAGTGCTTTGTGGTATTTATTCAGTAAGCCCTAAATAGGACAAGATAACTTATTCTTGTTGCAATTTTTTTTGTGCTTGAACGTAGCTTTCAAGAACGGCATTTATTCTAGATTGATAACCTTTTTTCCCATTAGCTTGAAAATAATCAAGAACAGATTGCTTAAAAATCGTCGTTTAGCTAAGTCGATAACTGACGCAGGATTGTCTACTTTTAGGCAATAGTTAGAGTATTTTGGAGACAAATACAGCAAAATAACTGTAGCCGTATCTCCTCATAATAAGTCTCTAATTGTGGGAAAAAAGTGTAGAAAACTCTATCTACGGAGAGGGAGGGATTCGAACCCTCGTCTGAGTTACCCCAGAAGCGGTTTTCGAGACCGCCGCATTCAACCACTCTGCCACCTCTCCAAGGTTTAGGGTCTAGACCCCATTATACTCAGATTTTCATCAAAACCACCAAGGATCAACAATTGGTTGAGTTTTGATCATAAATGATTGTTTGCGCCGAAAACGTTGTAAAGCAGCAGCACCCATGCGGGAACCCCCTAACCCTGAATATTTGAAAGCATTTTTTTCTCCTTCATGAATTAAGGCAGTTAAACCAGCATCATTAATACTAATTGCTCCTACTTCTAAATTATTAGCCACTGCTAAGGCTTCATTTTCTGCTCCGGCAAAAACTGCCCCACTGAGTCCATAAATGCTATCATTAGCTAACTGTATTGCTTCTTGAATATTAACAAATGTCATAACAGGGATAATTGGTCCGAAGGTTTCTTCTGTCATAATTTTCATATCATGATTAACCTCGGTTAACACTGTGGGATGACACCAATAACCACCCCCTAATTGTTCTACTTTTCCTCCACAACAAACTTTAGCACCTTTAGCGATCGCATCTTCAAGATGGGTTTTAATAATCTCTGCTTGTGCAGTGGAGATAATTGGTCCTATTTTTCCGTCATCTAAAGTAGGATAAGCTAGATTAAGCTCTTTGGCTTTTTTGACTAATTTTTCAATAAAAGGTTTGAAGATAGATTGTGCTACATAAACCCTTTCTATGGATAAACAAGATTGTCCCGCATTAATTACTGAACCCCATAAAATAGCGGAGGTAGCTAAATCTAAATTAGCTGTTTCTAAAACAATTGCTGGATCTTTTCCTCCCAATTCTAAAAAAGCAGGAATGAAATTTTTAGCAGCATTTTCTCCTACTTTCTTTCCGGTAACAAGACTACCAGTAAAACAAATTAGATCAACTTGATTGATTAAATTTGCTCCTGTTTTTCCGTCTCCGGCAATGTAGGTAAAAACTTCTTTTAATTGGGGAATAGCATTAATAGTTGTCAGCAGAGGTTTAATAAAACGAGGGGTAATTTCACTGGGTTTAACAAGAACAGAACATCCACTGATTAAAGCAGGAATAGTATCAATAGTAGATAGTAATAAAGGAAAATTCCAAGGACTAATTACTCCTACTAAAGGATAGGTTTTGCTATGTTGTTTAATTTTTATAAAAGGAATCGAGCTATTTTTTTCTGCTTCAGATTCTAATAATTTTGGGGAAATATTACACCAACGATCAATAGCAGAAATTAGTCCATCAATTTCTAAAATAGACTCAGTTTTTCTTCCGGTATCCAGAATTAATGCTGCTAATATTTCATCTTTATAGGATAGGATAACTTCTTGCCAATTTTGTAAGACTTGAATTCGGTTTTCTAAACCTCCTTGAAACCATTGAATTTGTTGTTGTCGTAATTGGTGAGAAATTGTTGTTAATTCTTCCGAAGTTGGAGGGGCGATCGCATAATCATATTTTCCTGTTCTTGGGTTACGAACTTCAATTTGATTAACCATATATTCTTTGATAATAATATTTCATGAACTATTCCTGATTGCTATATTTGGTATTTTCCTTAATATATATCCCCCATTTAAAATTCAACTTTTTTTAATAGTATTGATCACAATAAATAGGTTCTAAAATCTCAAGTTTAAAGCAAAAGTTATTGAAGCGAGGTATTAAATCCTCGTTACAAAAACTACTTAAATACTTCTTAATTGCCAGTTCTTACTTTAGTTAATACATGGGGGTTTATCTCGACATTTTGTTGATTGTTTAGGTGACTTTAGCCAATAAATTCAGTCTATAATTAGCTGTCAAATTCAAATCAAACTACTAATAATTCCTCTTGGGGGGAATTATCTTTAAATAACCCAATCAATAAAGATGCAGGAGGTTCTTTATAAGGCCAAGCAAAAGCATGGCGAAAAGCTGCGTCTTGACAAGCTTGTAGCTGGCGAAAATCAATGATATCTTGGGTCAATAAATTCTCATATTCAAAGGGTAAACGTACATTATGTAACCCAGCGTTATCTGTACAAATGGCAATATCTACCCCCGCTTCAAAACAGCGATCAAAAACTAATTTTAATTGCTTTAAATCCTCCAGAGTTCCTGTTTTTAAATAAGTAGTTGGGCAGACCTCTAAACATTGGTTTAATTGAGCAACTTTTGGCAACAATTCAGGATACTTTAAAGGAATTTGAATACCATGACCAATTCTCATTAAATAGGGTAAAAGTTCCTGATAACAACCATCGGGGGTTTCATAAAGGTGTCCAGTAGTTTTTAAACCCAAAGAATGAGCATATTTATATAAACCGATAAATTCCTCTAATCTTTCCCCATAATGGGAATCTCCCCCTGCTACATCAATAGCACAAACATAATCTTTCATGCTGGCAGCTAAATCTACGATCGCTTTATTGACTTCATAGGGTAAGCGGGAGTGCATACAGAGAATTTGGCTAATAATCAAGGGATATTCCTCAACTTGCGTCGCTTTACCCACAATTTCCACAATTTGTGCCATTTGGTCAATACGTTCTGATTGACTGAGATGGTCAGGAGTTCGCAGATAAGGAGTGTAGCGCAATTCCAAATAAGCTAAATTTTCAAAAATATAAGCCCCCCGAATCAATCTATAGATGAAATAAGGTAGGGTTTGTTCAGTTTGGACTTTCTCTACAAGGGTATGTAATTCGAGATATTCATCGAGTGTATTGCGTTCACGGGTGTAAAATTCTTCAAAACCTGGGTATTCAGGGAATCGCTGCGCCATTTCTTCATCATGACGTTTAAAATATCGCCAAAGAATCCGAGGAACTACTGATCCTCCAAGATGACGGTGTAAGTCGGCGTATAAAGCCACAGAAACCTCCTGATAAATTGCATTAAAGTTATTGTAATCTTTTTTAATGGGTCTCTCGAACTCTAATAAATCAAAGAAAATATAGGACAATTCCGGCGAAGATAGGCTGCAATCTGCAATCTCTTGACTAAAAGCGGATTTAAGAACTAGATTTAGTTAAAAATTTGTCTAAGTGATCAAAAGTAACCCCGTAAGTCACAGTTGGCTGTTCATACCCCTTGAGGGTAACCATATGTTTTTGGAAAAGATTTTCAATCCTTGCTAAATCAGCCAAATATTGATAAGTTTGTTCACCTACAGCAATATCTAACTCTAATCCTTTAGTTGCTGACTCTAATCTAAAAGCAGCATTAACCGTATCTCCGATCGCTGTATAATCAGGATGATCCCCACTTCCCGTATTTCCTACCATGGCATATCCAGTATTAATCCCGGCCCCAATCGATAATTCAAAGGGAACTGGGTATTCTTGGCTCAATTTTTTAGTCATCAGGTTAAGATCATTGACTGCTTGAAAAATTCGGATTAAATCCTCTTCTTTAACTTCCTTTTGGCCATGAAACCAAATAGCCATCACCGCATCCCCAATATATTTATCTACCCAACTTCCTGATTGACGAATAATTTCTCCTGCTCCACGAAACCAATTACCGATCAAAGAAGACAGTAGATTATCATCAAGTTGCCTTGCTAACACGGTGAAATTCCTGATATCCACCACCATCACCGACATCAGACGGCGTTCGTGTAAGACCATGGTATCTCTTTCTAGGGATGACTCGTCAGATTCATCAGACTGATCAGATGAAGGACAATAAAACTCAACTTTAGTTTTGCCAAAGGTAATCAGATCTCCGTTGCAGAGGGTTACAGGAATACCAACACGACGTTCATTAACAAAAGTTCCATTACGACTCCCTAAATCAATTAACAAAAATTCCCCCGCTCCTGTCGATTGTAAAATGGCGTGATTACGAGAAATACAGTGATCTCGAATAACACAATCATTATCTTTGCTTCGTCCAATAGCCCAATAGTTCCTGCCTACTAAAGGAAGGCAGCCTTGACCTTTTGAGGTAAATAACATTAAATGGGGCGTTTTCGCTAGATCTTCCACAGGTGTCTCAGCAGTGACAGCACATTAACCAAGTCAGAAGTCTTCAAGTCTCCAAATAGTTTTTATAATGGGGATTTATGCCCCGCTACAAAAAATTTAGGTTTCTTAAAAGTCAGGGTTTTAGACCCGATTTTTCTGATAACAATCTCAAGTGTACAGATCTATTTTAAGTGTTCTCGTTAAGTTTTCCCTGAAAAAAGAACCATTAAGCATTACTGATTTAAGCAAGAGAGGCAACTAGCCAAAATAGACTATCCACTAAGATTGTACTCAATACTGCTCCAGCTAATGCCCACCAATGACGATGGGGTTTTTGCATTGCCCACAACCCCACTCCTAACATGATATTAACCAAAACTATAGCCCAACTTATGCCCCAAGGTGTTTGAACCTGAACTAAGGCTGCTTGGAAAATTGGAGTAGCTAACTCAGGTTCTATGTTCATCAGCTGTCGCCAATGGGGAATTAATCCAGTTAAGTAAAAATAACCATCAGTAATTCCCGTGCCTAATAATGAACCTAAATAGAAGAAATTACCTACGAGTCCCCAACCTCTCCAAATCCCCCAAATTGCTACAGGAACACCAATAGATTCGATCGGCAGATGAATCAACGGTTCCCAACGCCACCACCCCCAATAAATAGATCCTGCGAGCCAACACCAACTAAAACCCCACAGTAAATCTCCCCAATGATGCGTATGTTCTTGTTTCATTAAAGTCCAAGCTAACCATAGCCATACCAAGGTCATTAAGACACTGATTTGCGGGCATAGTCTAACTAAGGGCGCTTCAATAAAAACCGGAACCGAGACTAAAAATCCGGCAGCTAAAAACATCAACCACCCTTGGGATACTTGATTATTCCTGGGGATTAAGCTGAGGGCTTTTGGATATTCGGTGGGCAGATCGGAAGGAGATGAAATCAACTTTTTGTCAACCTAATAATACAATTGTGAGAATTTTCTTTACTTAACTTAACTTATCGCAAAAATTATTCTCTTGCTATATCCCCCCTGGGGGTATATTGATCATTCTAACGAATGATTCTGGTTGAGTCAATACGCTGGGAATGTAGAATTATCAATCGCGATTTATGAATTGTGAATTGTAGAGGTAATTTTTTGAACTTAATTAATCGTAATTTTATCAATCTAAACTATCAATACTCAAAGGTACTAAATCTCCATAAATAGTTAATCCTAATAACATTGATTCGTTCTGGTTGATTAGTTTACCTGTGAGAACACAACTCTCATCTTTTTTTGCTGTCGCTTCAAAGATAACCCGAATATCTGAGGGGATAAATTGGGGTCTATATTCTCCTGATTTTTGCTGTACATAATTCCAGAGGATATCTCTGATAAGAGCCTGATAACCTTGGTTTCCTGAAAGTTCTTTGAGTCTTTCTTTTAATACCTTTTCTAAGCGAATACTGGTGACTTCCATGTCTGTTGTTGCAGTTTTGGGAGGAGTTTTCATGATTTTTCTCCAAACGGGTGGACATTTACGTAATATAAGTGTAGTATAGAAAAGTTAGCTTGAACATGGTCGAAAAACTATGATGTTACCGCTTAATCTTCGATTGATTATTCAATTTATTTTCAGCAATTTTTTCCCTGAGCGACTTAGATCACTTAACGGGGAATACTTAGCAATAGAAAGTAACATCAACAATCAAAGTAGGGCTAATGACAAAATCTTTTCACCAGCAATTAAATTACTTCGAGATCATTTTTCTCAGGGTAATTATTACTTGAGAGAAAATCATATATTCATAACTCTAACTAGCGGGAATAACAGGCGATTTAAACCTGTTCCCTGGTAAAAACCAACTTTTTAAGTTTTATTTTACCCCCGCTTTCAGGATGAGAAAGTGGGGGTTTTTTGGGAGAGATTAAGGATGTTAAAACTAATTTATACAGAAAACGGATGTGAGTTAGAATCTTTGACCCAAGTTTTAGAAGAATGGGTAAACAATAGGGTATTATTAGCCTTACGCTCTGGTACAGATTTATCGATCAAACCAAGTACAGCAGCATTTTTACTGCCTTCTAATTTGACTTATCTCGAAGATTTAGTCAATGCGGCAAAAATGCAAGTGGGAGAAATTTTAGCGGTGAATATCTGCGATCGCCATTGGGTTGAGGTGGTTTTACAAGGAACTTGGTTAACCTCTGAACCCGATAGCGAAGAAGGATTATTTGTCTGTCAATTGAGCGATCGCGCTGAATATTTTCTCCATGAACTTTGGCAAGAAGCAGACGCGTAACTTCACTCTATATCTAGGCTAAAATTTGATCATCGAGGGAAAAGTCAATCTCAGCTTTATCCCTTCCTGAAACTAAATAATCATTATGAAAAGAGTCTTTTAATCCCTCAACTAAATCATATTCCGGTGTCCATTGTAAATCATTTAATGCTTGATGAACATCAGCGAAAAAATGCTGCATTCGTAAAGGGAAAGCTTTCTTTTTACCCAAGTCAAATTTAGTAGGATCGTAATGAACAATTTGAATGTTATCTGCTGATTTTCCAGCAGCGATCGCACAAGCATAAGCTAAGCCATTAAAAGTTACATAACGTTCTCCAGAAATGTTATAAATTTGTCCGATAGCTTGTTGATTTCCTAAGATTGAGGCCATTGCTTTGGCTAAATCTTGAACATGGCCAAATTGGGTAAAATGTAACCCATTCCCTGGAATAGGCAGGGGGCGATCGCGAACAATTCGATCAAAAAACCAAGCTTCTAAATCATTATAATTTTGTGGTCCATAGATATAAGTTGGACGAATAGAAGTCCAAGGAAGATCGCTTTGAGCTAAGTAATTTTCTGTTTCAAACTTTCCTTTATGACGACTATTTGGATCAAGTGCGTCTCCTTCGATATGGGGCATTTGATGGGATTTTAAATAAACTCCGGCTGAACTTACGTAAACAAAATGTTTAACCTGATCTGAAAAGATTTCTACCAAGGGTTGAGTATCGCTTAATTCCCGTCCATTGTTATCAAAAATAGCGTCAAAACTTTCTGAAGACAATTTTTCTTTTAATTGGTTAAAATCTTTGCGATCGCCCTTAATTTGTTGTATTCCCGCAACTGGAGCCGGTTTATTACCTCGGTTAAACAAAACAACTTCATGTCCTTGTTCCACTAAAACTTTAGTTAGATAAACCCCGATAAAACGGGTTCCACCCATGATTAAAACGCGCATTGCTTACCTACCTAGTGATAATTTTGATTCTACTATTTTCTCATATTGAAGTTAACTTGTGTTAAGTCAATCTATATTATTAAAACTAGCCAAATGAGGGTATCCTGCATCAATTAAAGCACGATCGCGTATTCGACAAGAATCACAAAAACCACAGGGTTTTTCTCCCCCTTGATAACAGGACCAAGTCTGCTCAATAGGGACTCCTAAACTAACAGCACGACGGACAATATCTACTTTAGAATCATTAATTAAAGGAGCAATTAATTGAGGAGCATTGCCTTCAATTCCAGCCTTGGAAGACAAATTAGCTAAAGTTTGATAAGCTTGAAGATAGTCTGGACGACAATCGGGATAACCCGAATAATCGATGGCATTAATGCCTAAAAAAATTGCTTTTGCTTCTTTAGCTTCTGCTAGGGAAAGGGCGATGGCAATAAAGACTGTATTTCTGCCTGGAACATAGGTAGAAGGGATAATATTAGGGTTAATTCCTTCTTGGGGAAGATTTAAAGAAGTATCGGTGAGGGATGAGCCACCCCATTGGGCTATATTGACATCAACGGTGTAATGTTCCGTAATACCCAAAGCTTGTGCTATATTAATTGCTGATTCTAATTCCTTTTCATGCCGTTGTCCGTAGCGAAAAGAAATAGCAATTACATTGTAACCTTCCGAGATAGCGATCGCGCCTGAAGTAGCTGAATCTAAACCCCCTGATAATAAGATAACCGCTTTAGGTTGGTGGATCATAGTCTGTTTAATCAGAATAGCTTATCTATATTGTCAATCCTACCAAATAAAATTAAATTCATAATATTTTTAGTGATTATGGACATATTTTTAGAAGTTATTGAGAACAACATTATCGTGATAAAAATTATCGCTTTTTTGATTTCATCGTCTATATTATTGTTGATAGCTCTATTTATTGTACAATTGGCTGTTAAAAAAATCAATCAGTTTTTTATTAATCGTTTTTCATCGGTTAAGTCCCAAGAAATTTATAAGAAAGCTGTTGTTTCCCAGCAAAAATGGTTGGTAACTCTTACAATTTTAAGCGTCATTGATCTAACTCTTGTAATTGTATCAACCAACAATTTCTTAAAGTATTTAGAATATCCCTTAGGTTTATTAATTGCCATAGGAGTTGTTTGGTTAGGTTCTGAGTTATTTGATCAATTTTTTGCAGCTTATATGTCAGATGTGGCAATAAATCGGAAAGTTAATGGTGAATTACTGGTAGTAACTAACATTATTGCTGATGGACTAATTTTTTTGATTGTTTTGTCAATTTTTGCTGAGGTTCACCAGATTAATATCCTAGCAATAACTGCTAGTTTAGGAATTGGAGGAATAGCGATTGCTTTTGCTGCTCAGCAAACTTTATCTCAATTATTTGGAGGAATAGTTCTTTTTATTGATCGGCCTTTTGTTGTTGATGATTATATTGGATTACCCGATGGAACCTTCGGTAAAGTTGAATCTATAGGCTTACGTTCCACTAAAGTTCGTAATTCTGGTAAAGGAACAATCAGTATTATTCCTAATAATTCTCTAACTCAAGTTACTATTGAAAATTTTAGCGGAGCTCAAAAAATTGTAGCCCTATTCTACCTGACTTTTGCTCGACAAATTAGCGAGCAAGAAAAAGCCTTAATTCGTCAAGAAATTCTAAAAAGTGGTCAAGGTATTTTTGGTATTGATTCTCGCAATACTGAAGTATCTTTTAGCGATTTTTCATCAAATGAAGGTTCCTTAATTACTCAGGCGCAAGTTAGCTTTTTTATTCTAGGTTCTGGAGAACTATCAATGGAAATGCGGGGTAATTTGCTAAATATCGCTAAACAAAACATGATTTTAAATATACAACAATATGGAATTGATTATAATCTTGAAGAAAAATCGATTAATGTTAATGCTCCTATTACTCTTTAATTAAAAACCGGAAATGAATATGCCTTTAGAAATACCTTCTTGGCTCAACTTTAATCAAGAAATGCAAGATTATTTAATTAATTTTGTCATTCGCTTTGGCCTGTTTATTTTAGGTATTTTGATTTGCCTAGGATTGGGGAAATTACTGCCTACATTTATCAAAAACTTAGTTAAAAAATTGACAACAGAGGCAATTTTTAAAATTTACCAAAATATTGTCGAATCCGTCGAGAAATCTCTAACAATTAGTATCACATTACTTCTCTTTTATGTAGCTCTAGAATTTATCAAAGAGTATGGAGGATTGTATCGTTATTTGAAATTAGGGGTGGATTTCTCGGTAACCTTGAGCCTAGCTTTTTTATTTGCAGGACTATTTCGTAACTTTTTAAGAATTTATGGTGTTAATCTAATTCGCAAAATTGGTTTAGACATCGATGAGTTATTATTTATTCTAGAAACAGTTATCAATGTAGTGATTGGAGTATTGGCTGCTTTAGCTTTTGCTCAAAGCCAAAATGTTAATTTAGTTGGGGTGCTAGCTGGTTTAGGAATTGGGGGTTTAGCTGTTGCTTTTGCGGCTCAAAAAACCCTAGAACAAATTGTCGGAACATTGGTAGTATATCTAGATCGTCCCTATTCAGTGGGAGAATATATTCGGATTAGTTTAACTTCTCAAGGAGTTGTCCTAGCAAGAGTTGAATCAATTGGGATACGCTCAACTAAACTAAGAACTCTAGCTAAAAGCACCATGATCGTTGTTCCTAACTCAACCATGTCTAATGTAGATATTGAAAATGTTAGTCGAGGGAAAAAAATCATGGTGTTGTTATATTTTGATTTTGACGAAATGCTAGAAAAATCTGAACAAGCAATGTTAGAAAAAGTTGTGAAGGAAAGCACTAATTCGATCTTTGGGATTGATCCTAACAGTACCAGTATTAAATTTTTACCAAAAGGAAAAGATCGAGGAGTTCGCGCTCAAGTGAGTTTATTTGTTTTGGGTTCCCAAGGTAATTCCCAAGAATTTCGCAGACAGTTACTCGCATTAGCTAATGAATCAATTTCTAAACAACTCCTGAACTACGGAATGCAATTTACAATGAAAGAACCAACAGTTTATGTTGAATCATCGGTTCCCATTTAACCAGATTTAGACTTTTGCTCTGCTTAGCTGTTAAGCTATGTAACCAGTTACCTCTAAATTACTGTTCGATGCAAGATTTGAAAACCCGTCTTAACGAAGACCTCGCAGAGGCTCAATGGCAAGATTTAATCCCTCATGCTCAAAGAGATGCCATAATTATCGTCACCGACCACTTAGATTTGCTAGAAGTGGCAGTTGCTATTGCCCAAGATGATACCGATGCAGTACAACACTGGATTAGTGAAGCTTTGATTTCTAAACCATCGCCAGAACAATTAACTATTTGGAATAGTGATACTTCTAAGATGTTTAAGACATTAATTGTTCAGCCTTTTGTCGTAATTCAAGCAATTTAGAGGGGTTTTATCCCTAGAAATATCAATTATTACGGCGGATTTTGTCGACAATATCGATCCAATATTCAAAACTTGAATCGAGAATGGCTAATAAAAAGAAATCTTGTTAACATGATTCTTAAGATTTGCTACCGGATGAAAATTTAGTAACAATGACCGATCGAGCTGATTTAGGTGATGAGGACAATTGAGGCATGAGGGCCTTGTAAGCTATGAATCAATCTACTGAAACGCCAACCCCAGTCAAAGACTTGCCTGTAAAAGGGAAAATTTTGCCCCAATTACAAAAATTAAGCCAACTACCGTGGCAAATCTGGGCGATCGCTGTTATTCTGGCTTCTGGAACTGTGGGATTCACCGCAACTTCCATGTTACTAAAACTGCCTAAATCTGCTCAATGTACGCGGGTATTTTGGCCGATCGCCTCAGCCTCCACCCGACTCTATTGCGCTCAAATAGAAGCCGATAAAGGGACAGTAGATGGCTTACTCCAAGCTATTAACCTCGTAGAAGCCTTATCTTCAGACCATCCCCTCAGAAAAGATATTAATCGCCACGTAGAAGAATGGGCGGTATCTATTCTTGATATTGCCGAAGAAGATTTCCAAGCAGGAAGGTTGGACGAATCCATTTCCGTTGCCCGCAAAATACCAAGCCATGTTCAAGTCTACTCAGTGGTTGAGAAACGGATAGAAGAGTGGAGAAATCTTTGGCAAAAAGGGGAAGAAATTTTTGCTCAAGTTGAGGAACATCTACGGAATACCCAATGGAATGAAGCCTTTCGTTCGGCGGTTAAGCTATTAAGCCTCGAAAATAAATATTGGGCAACCACTAAATACGATGAAACAGTCAGGGAAATCCAATTAGCCCAAGAAGAAAGCAGTAAACTCGATAACGCCTATAGAATTTTACGTCGTGGAGGAGTAGATAATTGGCTACAGGCGATCACCGATGCTCAGAAAATCGCCCCCGATAGTTACGCCCATAGAGAAGCTCAAAAAATTATCGAGGAAGCCAAGGAGAAGTTAGTTAGTAGAATTGAAACCTTGATGGATCAAAACAGTTGGGAAAGTGTTCTCGATGTGGTTGATCGTCTCCCTGAAACCCTGGCATTGGGAGAAGAAATTAATGACTGGAAAGCTTTAGCCAGTGCAGGAATGGAAGCCAAAATGGGCAGCGTAGAAAGTTTAGAAATGGCCATCGCTTCAGCCCAAGAAATAGATGCTGATCGTCCTCTGTACCAAGAAGCCCAAGATTTGATTAGTCGTTGGCAACTCGAAATTGAAGGGGTCACCCATCTAGAAAAAGCCCGTGATTTGGCCCAAGGCGGTACTATTAATGACTTGAATGGGGCTATTGCTTCGGCAGAATTAGTAACTTCAGATAACCCCCGCTATGGAGAAGCCCGAAAAGATATCAAAGACTGGACTCGTCAGGTTCAAATTTCCGAAGATCAACCTCTTTTGGATCAGGCCAGAGATTTGGCTCGTGGTGGCAGTATTTCATCGCTACAAGAAGCGATCGCTAAAGCTAGTCTAATTGGCCCTAATCGCGCTTTATCGTGGGATGCCAAGCAAGATATCCAAAAATGGCGCAATAATATTCAACGTCAAGAAGATCAACCCTTATTTGATCAAGCTGTAGCCCTCGCTAATGCTAAAGACTATCAAGCCGCCATTAATGCTGCTGAACGCATTGGCCGTGGACGTATTCTTTATCAAGAAGCTCGCAATAACATTCGACAGTGGCAACGAGAAATTCGCTCCCAAAAAGACCTTCAAGAAGCCTATCTCATCGCTCAAAGAAAAACCCCCCAAGCTTTGGCCTCGGCTATGGATTTAGTACGGAAAATTCCTCGCTCTACTGATGTTAGCTCCCAAAGCAGACAAGCGCTTAATCGTTGGAGCGCTCAACTTTTATCAATGGCTGAAGATCAAGCCAGACGTTCTTTATTGCAAGAAGCTATTAAATTAGCTAAGATGATCCCCTATGAAAGTGGGTCTTACAATTCGGCACAACTTCAGATTAAAGCTTGGCAAAAAATCCTTGAACCCCCTGCTCCTCCGGTGACTAATGAAATTAATGAACCTTTGTTACC
>DLXW01000103.1:2997-9197 GCA_003448685.1 Cyanothece sp. UBA12306 | reverse complement strand
AACCTTTGTTACCTATTAATATTAATGTGCCTGAATCAAACTGAGGTACTTAGTCATTGAAAAAAATCATTCTATCACCTAGAATTTGAGGAAAAATAGTCAGCTTTTTCTTAAATATATCCGATGACTCAACTTCCTATTTCCCCCTCGTCATCTAATACCCATGCAGTAGTTATTGGTGGTAGCATTGCTGGACTATTAGCAGCAAGGATGCTCACTGAATATTTTGAGCAGGTGACTATCATTGAGCGAGATTATTATCCTCAACATCCTCAACCTCGTTCAGGAGTTCCTCAGTCTAATCAAGCTCACTTTTTGTTGATTCGAGGAAAACAAATTATTGAGGAACTATTTCCTGGATTTGTTGAAGAACTTTCTACAAAAGGAGCTATTCATGTTGATGTCCTCAAAGATTTCCTTTGGCTTTCTGAATATGGTTTGTGGCCACGCTTTAGCTCTGATTTAACTACCTGGAGTTGTACCAGAAATCTGATCGAAAATATCCTCTGTAAACGCTTGGGAAAGTACCCTAATTTAAAAATTATGGAAGGCCATCAGGTCAGTCAATTATTAGCTACTGATGACCATCAAATAGTAACAGGAGTGAGGTTCAAAGATAGGGAAGGAAAAGAGTCTACCATTAAGGCGGATTTAACGGTTGATGCTAGTGGACGTAACTCGAAAGCAAGTCAATGGTTAGAGAGTCTTGGTTATGAAAAACCTCAACAGCAATCGATTAATTCTTTTCTGGGATACGCAAGTCGATGGTATCAAGGTCCTTTGAAGCATCAGGTAGATTGGACGTGTATTACCTTAACCCCCAAGGCCACACAATGCAAGCGAGGTGGGATAATTATTCCTATAGAAGGTGAACAATATATAGTAACGCTAACAGGTGTCGGTGAGGATTATCCTCCCACTGATGAACAAGGATTTTTAGAATTTGCTCGGAGTTTGCGTCGTCCTGATATTTATCAAATCATTAAAGATGCTCAACCCCTATCCCCTGCTTATGGCTATCGACGCACAGAAAACCAGCTTAGACATTACGAAAAACTCTCTAGATTTCCCGAAAATTTCCTCATCTTGGGGGATGGGGTTTGTTCATTTAATCCTGTTTATGGCCAAGGTATGACGGTAGCAGCTTTGGGAGCTTTAACTCTTAAACATTGTCTAGAAGAACAAAAATCTGAGGGATTTAACTTAAATCTTCAAGGACTTTCCCGTCGTTTTCAAAAGCAATTAGCCCAAGTTAATTATACTCCTTGGTTGATGGCTACAGGGGAAGACTTATGTTGGCCGACTACTGTAGGAGGAGAAGTTACTCGAGTTACCAAGTTAATTCATTCCTATATGGATTTGGTAAAACGATCGCTTTGTAATGATCCTACAGTGTTGAAAGTATTTGCTGAAGTTATACACATGATTAAACCATCTTCTGTGCTTTTTTCTCCTAATATTTTGCTGCGAGTTTTATTAAATTTATTGTCTCAAAAAGAGAATTCAAAAAACTTGACGGAAACTTATTCTTTAAATTCTGAACCAGAGTAATTCTACTCACGGGGTGACAACCCTGTTTAAATTAAATGGCTTAGAAGCAAAAATATCCTAATTAAATGGAAAATATTGTTGATGATCATCCCATGAAACTATTTTTTTATACAATCATAGCTCTGATTCCTCTAATCTGTGTATTTTTCTTCTTGGTCATTAAAAGATGGCCTGCCCAGAAGGCCATGCCTTTAGTTTATTTAATTACGGTGTTTAATGCTGCAATTATTTGGCAAGTTCCAATCGAGCAAATTATGGCTGCTACCATTGATGGCGCAATCACCGCTTGCCAAATTCTTTATATTCTATTTGGAGCAATATTACTTTTAAACACCTTAGTTGAATCAGGGGCTTTATCAACTATTTGTCAAGGACTATTACAGTTATCTGGAGATCGACGCATTAAAGCCATTATTATTGCTTGGTGTTTTGGCTCATTTCTCGAAGGAGCAGCCGGATTTGGGACTCCTGCGGCTATTTGCGCGCCATTATTAGTGGCCTTGGGCTTTCCTCCTTTGGCTGCGGTCTTAGTATCTTTGCCGGCACAAGGAATTCCTTCTTGTTTTGGTGCCGTGGGAACACCCTTATTGTTGGGGGTGGCCACAGGTTTAGGGCTAAACGATTTACCAGTTGTCAATCAACGTTTAGCCGAACTGAATCTAACTTTTGAGCAGTATTTAAGTCAAATAGCCCAAAAAACTGCTGTTATTCATGGTTTAGTCGGAATTTTGATGCCGTTAATTATGGTGATGATGTTGACTAGATTTTTTGGCAAAAATCATTCTTGGCGAGAAGGGTTAGAAGTTTGGCCTTTGGCTTTGTTAGCAGGATTCTGTTTTTTCCTGACCTTTATTTTAACGGCTTTCTTTTTAGGAGCAGAGTTTCCTTCCCTATTGGCAGGTTTAATCAGTTTGATTGTGATTACCTTAGTTTTAAAACGAGGTTTTTGCCAACCCCAAAAAGTTTGGGACTTTCCCCCATCATCTGAATGGAATGAAACTTGGGGAATACCAATCAAGTCAACGACACGACCTAGAACTCATCCTATTGGACTGAAAAAGGCTTGGGTTCCTTATATTTTAGTCGGATGTTTATTAATCCTTTCCCGGTTGCCTATTTTTCCAGTTCGAGCTTTTTTATTATCAGTAAAATGGCAATGGAATAATATCTTAGAAACCCCTATTAGTACAATAGTTCAACCTCTCTATCTTCCAGCATCAAGTTTTATTTTAGTGGTTGTGATCACCTATTTTTTCCATTACATGGGAAAACAAAGAATCATCAATTCGCTTAGTCGCACTTTCTTAACTTTAAAAAATGCAACTATAGCAACTTTAGGTGCTGTTTCTCTAGCAACTGTATTTGTTAATTCAGAAATCAATGCTCTTGAACTCAAAAGTATGCCTTTAACTTTAGCGATGGGAATTTCTCATCTGTTAGGGGGTATTTGGCCGCTATTTGCACCTTTAATGGGAGCAATTGGCACTTTTATTGCCGGAAGTACCACTGTCAGTAATATGATGTTTTCTTTATTTCAATTTGGAGTGGCAGAACAAACTGGAACCCTTCAAAGTTTAATGGTTGCTTTACAAGCAGGTGGTTCTTCTTCAGGAAGTATGTTTTCGATTAATAATATAGTATCTGTTTGTGCCACTGTTGGTCTAATTAGAGGAGAAGGTTTAGTAATTCAAAGGGTTCTCCTTCCATTGATTTACTGTGTCTTAGCAGAAGGGTTGATTGGCATATTTTTAAGCCGTTTTTAACCGCTCATTATAATTGATCATTGAGCGTTTTCAACTCAGTTAGTGAGAAAATATACAGGGTTTGCAGTGGGTTAACCTTAAGAAAGCAGTTAATCTCTAAAAAATTACAAAAAGATAGAGAATCTCGTCGTGGTGGTGGACTAATAACAGGTGCAGCACGGGGAGGAATTCGTGCAGGAGTCGTCGGAGAAATCTTTGGCGATCGCAATTTTGCTAGGGATGCAGCCAAAGTTGGTGCAATAATAGGAGGTATTTCTAATAGTTCTAGACGTGCTAGAAATAGAGATGAATTGTATGATATTGCTTTTAATGACTGCATGAGAGGGGCAACAGTAACTCCCTATTAAGCCAACATCTTTTTTAAAGGTTTTATTACCCAAAATCGAGAAAAACTAAAAACTCAACCCCAATTATTTTGTTATTTAATTTGAGGAAATCTTCCCCATGAACAAGAGAACAATCTCAGTTATGATGCTATTTACATTATTCGGTTTTGGTGTGTCTACTACACAAGTTAGAGCCGAAAAAATGTTCGATATTACAACTATTACTTGTAAGGATCTCCTTTTGATGGAAGGAGATCAAAGAGACTCTACTTTAGTCTTCTTTCATGGAGTAATGCTAGGAAAAAGTAATACTACAATGTTGAATAGTGAAAAAATAGCTAATCAAACAGATAAAGTGTTAGAAATGTGTATTGCAAAACCCACAAGTAAATTGATGTCTGTTTTTGAAAAAACCCGCTAATCAAGAAGTGATTAAGTTTTGCTCAAAACCCTCTTTTTTTAATGTAGGGGAGAAAAGAGAAAAATCACCTCCCCTGCTTATCCCAATTGCCATTAAAATTTGCTCTAGATCAGAGAATATTAGGAGTGTGGAAGAAAAGAATCTTGATGTATAGTCTCACATTTAACTAATATGCACCTAGAAACTGAAGAAAAAAAAATATCTAATTTAGCTAAATTAATCCGTACTACTTTTATCGGTGGTTTTTTGGTAGTCCTTCCTGCTTATTTAGCCATTTTAACCTTTAATAAAACAGTCAAAGCACTGATTGGTTTAGTTGTTGTTTTACTAAAACCTATTAGTAATTTATTAGGAATTGATAATAATGCTATTGCTGTTCCCGTTTCTTTGTTTCTTTTTGTTTTACTTTGTTTTATAGCAGGAGTTATTTTAAAAACCCGTTATTCTATAATTGTCAAAAAAACCATTGAACCTATTTTAAAAAAGATTCCAGGTTATCTATTAATTCGTAGCTTAACCAATCGTGTTGCTAAACTAGAACAATCAGAAACTTTAGGAGCAGCATTCGTCTGTCTTGGGGAAACTTATCAATCTTTATCTCCAGCATTTTTAATTGAAAAACATGATAATGGGATGCACACAGTTTTTGTTCCCACTATACCTACTCCTACTGTTGGCAATTTATATGTTATCCCTGATAATAGAATATTTCTGATAGATGTTCCCTTACTTGATATGGTTAAATTTATCTCAAAATGGGGCGAAGCTTCTCCTCAGTTAAGGGAAGCGATCAAACAGATAAATACAGATAAAAATTATCTCCAGTCGTCTCCAGAAGAATAAACTGTTCAATATCCTCGTTCTTTATTTCAATTGATAAATTTCTTCGGCAACTCTTTTTAATCGCCTTAATTGAGCTTGCATATCAGCTTTCGTCCAATTTGCTGCAAATTGATTAAATCCCCAAGCAACAATGGGGTTAGGAATCTCAAATTCAAAACGGTTAATTAATTGTGTTCCAGTAGTAGTAGGTAAACATTCCCAGCGATCGCGTCCTTTAAAGAACCCTTCAAATTGCCACACAATTAACCCTGGTTTCCTTTCTACAACTTGACTATATAAAGTGGGATTAATTAAGGGAATTTTAATAATAAATCGACTCTTTCCTCCAATTTCTGTTGACCATTTTCTAATAGGTTTACATTGCAACGCAGGATTTAACCAGCGGTGCATTAATTCTAAATCAGTAATACATCGCTCAACAATAGTAGCACTAGCATTAATATAAATTGATTGTTCAAAAACTTGTTTAGATGACATAATTTATGAAAATAATAGATACTATACTAAAATATATTTTCCCTACTCTACCACGGTTCCACTCTCCTACTTAGTGGCTACTAAAACCCCCATCATCCCCATAGCAATAGGATAATGGATAGCATGGGTAAATCCTGCTTGGTAGGCTAATTTAACTTGTTCGGAACCTGTAGGAAACCTTTCTAAACTGGGATTAATGTAGGCGTATTCTTCTGTTAAACCAAACTTGTCTGCTGTAGGGACAACAAAGTTTTGTAAATACCACTCTTGAAAGCTACGCATCCAGGGTTGAGAGGGACGATGGAAATCTAAAATAGATACTTTTGATCCTGACTTAAGAACACGATGTAATTGTCCTAAACAACGGGGAATATCGGTTACATTCCGCAGTCCATAGCCCATTGTTGCACAATCAAAACTATTGTCCGCAAAGGGCAAATTAAGAGCATCTCCTTCTATCCATTCTAGGGGAAGAAAAGGATATTTTTCCTTACTCCGTTGATGAGCGATCGCTAACTGTTCTTGGGAAAAATCTAACCCCACTACTTTTCCTGTTTTTCCAACTTTACGGGCTAATAATTGAGCTAAATCTCCACTTCCACAGCATAAATCTAATCCAAAATTCCCTGATTGGGGTTCACTCCATTTAACTGCCATTAGTTTCCAGATACGATGCTGCCCTAAACTTAGGGTATTATTTAACTGATCGTATACAGGAGCAATGCGATCAAAAATCCCTTGAATTTCATTAGCAGAATGCCAAGTTGAATCAGTCATAGAGGGTTTCCATTTAAAATAATTTTGGATTTTAGATTTTGG
>DLXW01000103.1:0-2783 GCA_003448685.1 Cyanothece sp. UBA12306 | reverse complement strand
GCATCAAGGTTAGGACATTTATGAAGCTTGAAATCGATTCATAGCTTAATTCTACATTCTTGATTGCGCTTAGCGCTATATGCACGAAATAGAGAGATTTCTCTTAAATTTCTGCTACTGCTCGTTCAATTAATCGTCTTGCTAAGGTTTGGGTTCCTGTGTGTTCATAATAATTGGTAGTCATATCCAGAAATGCCGCTAAATAGTCTAATTTATCGTCTGAATATTCAATAAAATTACTTAGTTTATCAAAAAGTTCTTGAGGAGTTAATCCCCTGTCTTCAACAAACCCTGACATCCATCCTTTAACAGAATCAAAACTATTACCAATAAAATCAAGTTGATTACTGGTATTATTGCCAGGAACTAATGTTTTAATTTGTTTAAATGTCCCATTATTATCTAATTCTTTGGGAGAAAGATTTTCTAAACTAGATTGAACCTTAGCGATAAAATCTGGACCAAGGGGAATTAACCCATCTAAACAAACTAAAGCAGCCATCCGCATTAATGATTCTCCGCTATATTCTCCTAAAGAACCGACAAAATCACCGATACTATCCCCTGGGATGCCGTTAATTTGACAAAAACCTACTAATTCAGCAATTAACTTTAGTGATAAATCGATCGCTTGAGCTTTGTCAGGATTAGGGGTTATTTTGTTTAAAAATCCTAAAAAAGAGATTTTTTCACCGATTTTATTGGCTAAAGCAGCAGTTCCTAAAGCAGAATCACTCCTATCAACGGTTTGATAAAGCCAAAGGGCATTTTGATAACCTTGAGATTTATCATTAAACAAATAAACCGCGCGATCGCCAATTTGTTGGATCAGATCTTCATCAGTTTCTCCCGTCACCGTTCGGATGGTATTTTCAAAACCTACTACATTTTCCCATTCCCCAGGAACGACAAAATCTAAGGTTTTGAGAACTTTTACCGTCATATTATCGGTAGGAAGTTGGTTAACTAATTCATAAATTGGTTTACTCATAAAAAATCCCCTAAGTTTCTCTTGAGCTTGTTAATATTTATTTAGTAATTCGACTAAGTAGCCATAAAGAAATCCCAATTCCTAAAAAATGGGCTGTGACTGCCGTTGTATTAGCTTGAACACTAAATATATCGGCTGCTACTACTAAACAACCAGCACCACCTCTAACAGCCCCAGTTTGACCTACTGATTTGAGTAACACATTACCCACAACAGATTGAGTCCCGACCAAGGATAGCAACATTCCCGTTAAATTAACCATTAACCCCTGACGAATGACGTTTAAGGTATCGGTTCGTTTAGGCCGGCGGATTGGATCTGAACTACGGAGTAATTCAGCAATTTTAGTGTAGCGATAAGAAAAATAAACACTAATTCCCAAAGCAATTAATCCACAAACGGCAAAAAATATGCCAAATCCTGTACCTGGACTTTTTGATTCACCTAATGAACCGGTTCCTAAAGAGAGGAATGAGATAATTCCTAGAACAATTTGAATCCAAAAACTACGCCATCCCCACCATTTTAAGGTTGAGGAGGCTTGGAGAACTGATTCTGGTAGAGGGCGGGCAATTTCTGGTTTATCTATGTTGTCATTCATGGAACTAGGCCGCTACTGGTCAAGCAAAAGTCTTAGATATTGAGTTGTGCTATGGAAGGTTTATTTTTGCCGTACTAAAAAATAATTTTACTTTTTCGGGGAGAAAAATAGTAAGGGAAACCAACTTTTATTAAGGACTTCATTGGCTAAACTCGGAACCGTCCACTCTAAGATATTACTACGATAATCCGAGGCAATGGCGATCGCACTAATATCAAAATGTAAGGCTGTGTCTACAATTTCATGGAAGGGGTTACCTTGACAGACTTTTGTTTCCACTGTTAAGTCTAAGCTTTCTAGCTCAGCTTGAACAATTTTGAGTTTTTCTTGGGCTTCTTGCAGATGATACTCTGTTAATACTTCTGTTCTTCCTCCATCATCGATTACCCATAATAATAAACATTTCTCAAAGGAATTCCCAACTTGATTTTGAGTGTAGTATTTTAGCCTTTCTATCAAATATTGGGCGGCTTTTTCCCCATTATAGGGGATTAATAAATAACGCCACAGATGTTGACAACGGAGGGCTAATTCTTCACAAGTATAAGTTGAAATTAATTGGGGACGAAAAATCATTAAGGGAACGGAGGTCAATTGAGCCAAATCTAGGGTATTACTGCCAAAAATTGTGGTTTCTAGAGAGTTACGAATAGAAATTCCCGTGAAAACCACATCAATGTTATAAGTATCGATCAGGTTTAAAATTGTATCTTTGGTTTGTCCTGAGAGTACCTCAATTTTTACTTCTACTCCTTCAGGAATCTCTTGTAATGCTGGTTCGAGCCGTTGTTGAGCAGCGCTAATTTTTTCTTCGTCTATTCTGGCTGCTTTTTCGGATTCCCATACTGAAATACTATGTAAAAAAACGATCCGCTTTAGCCTATTACTGGCTAGTTGAGGCACAAAATCTACTAGGCGATGTAAGCCATCGCTAAAATCAGTACAAATTAAACAATTTTCAAACATAGGATGGGCTTTTGATTTTGTAGCAAACCATTCAACAATAGTTTACGATAGTTCCCCTCGAAGATAAAAGACTGGCGAATTAAATAATTAGCTCGATTGTAGAGATTTTTTGACAGCCAACAGATTCGGTCTATATTCTTGGTAAAACCGATCATTATTTCTGATGATATGTCTCTCTACTGCTTCATGAAACCTATACAAAACCAGACAGGTTTGCTGTTCACT
>DLXW01000069.1 GCA_003448685.1 Cyanothece sp. UBA12306 | reverse complement strand
CATTAGATATAGAATTATATCAACACGCTACTTCATTACCAGAGGGAAAGAAAGACCCAGAATTCCTTAAAAAACCAGAGATAGCTTTAAACTTAATAGATAAAACTTTACAAAGAAAATATCGCCCAGGAATTGTTATTATTGATTCGGGCTATGGGAACAACACATCATTTCTAAAAAATTTGGAAAATCGAAAACTGAAATATTTAGGAGGGATAGCTAAAAACAGAAAAGTTACTCTAAAAAAAGAAGGTATTATTACATCCATGCGAATAGATGAATTAGCAAAAAGCCTAGCAAAAGAGGAATTCACCGAAGTTAACTTAAATTTAGACAAGCCTAAAACAGTTTGGGTAAAAATATTGGAAGTAGAAATATCACAGCTAGAAGGAATAAGAAGTGTTGCTATCGTTATGAATGCAGATACTTTTGACTCAGCTACAGATATCGACTATTTTATTACAAATGTTGACCAAACTAAAGTGACTCCACAGTGGGTAGTAGAAACTTATTCTCAAAGAAACTGGGTAGAAGTTTTTTACAGAGAAGCCAAGGGTTGGTTAGGATTAAAAGAATACCAAGTGAGGCATAAAAAAAGTTTACTAAGACATTTTATCTTGGTATTTTGTGCTTATACTTTTATTCTTTGGCATAAGCTTACTGGGGGCTTAAGACGACGATGGGGAAACAAACCTTTGAAGACTTTTCCCGAAGCATTGGAGGCATTTCGTACAGCTATCTCTTACCGTTTTCATAACTGGTTAAAGAATAATGGTGACGTATTCGCTAGGTATAAAGCTAGTTTCGGCTATGTTTGGTCTTGAAATAAGCTAAAGTCCCATTAGCTTCAATTAAAAATAGCTCAATTAAAAATTAAAAATGAGATCTCTTCTTAAACGTTTATTTTTATTGATAAAATATATCAAAAATTTATCACAATAGTATAATATCAATAAAGATGGCAAATATTAGTGTATTTATTTAGTTATTTATTAATTAAATTAAATTCCGACATAAAACCAAAGCCAAGCAATTAAAATAACTACTGTTGCGCCAATAAAAGTATTAATAATATTCACAATTTCATTAGTCAGCCAGTCCCATTTTTCTTGTAAAGTTGCGCCAATAACACTTTCTAAATTAGTAGCAATAAAAGCAGCAATAATACAGAAAATAACACCAATTAAATTAATTAATCCAATTGCCCAACCTAATAGAGAAATTACCCCAGAAGCGGCTATTCCTGCTAGAGTTCCTTCTAAACTAACGGCACCTTCTGTCCCTCTAGGAACGGGTTGTAATGTGGTAATTAAAAACGTTCTTTTTCCATAAGCTTTTCCTACCTCAGAAGCGGTAGTATCCGATAGTTTGGTACTAAAACTAGCCACATAACCTAAGATTAATAATTCTTGCCAAAAAGAATCAACAAATAATGTCCCTAAGGCACAAATTGTGGCTATTAATGCTGAACCCCAGACATTTTCTGGTCCGCGCATTCCTGAACGCTTTTCGGCAATTCCTGCTGCTTCTTTTTGTGCCATTCCAATGCGGGTTACTGCTGAACCAACTAAGAAATAAAACATGACTATGGTGTATCCTTTCCATCCGAGGGTTCCCCATAACAAAACCCCTAATATCCAAGCATGAAGATATCCGGTAGTAGTTAATAATTTTTTGGGTGCAATAAAAGCAATTGCTATCAAAAATGAATTTAAACCTATTGCAATTATCCAAGGATTTGTAACTTCCATGTTAGTTAATAATTTATAGTGAATAATTTATAGTTATTTTACCTTAAATGATTTCTTTTAGCTAACAAAGCTGTTCCATAAGCAGCATCAGTATGTTGAGAAATTATGACTGGAACTTTTAAATAACGTTCTCTAATCTTTCTCCAAACTTCATTTTTCGCGCCTCCTCCTGCGGTATAAACTTTGCTTAAAGTGGTTGCTCCAAAATCTTGTAATTTTTGATAACCAAGGGCTTCAATTTTAGCAATTCCTTCTAATAATCCTTGTAAAAATTTGATTTTATTATCTGGTTTTGGCTCTAATTGTGGTGCTAAATTTGGAGCATTAATAGGAAAGCGTTCTCCAGGGTTTAAAAGAGGGTAGTAATTTAATTTAGTTTCTTGATTCCAATTAATTTGATCACTTAAACTATCTAATTCTTGATTATCAAAAAAGTTTTTTAATACTGCACCTCCTGTATTAGATGCACCTCCTGTTAACCATAAATTACCCAAGCGATGGCTATAAATTCCCGATGAATAATCTTCAATACGGGTTGTACTTAAGAGCTTTAAAACTAAAGTAGAACCAAGAGAAGTAACTGCTTCTCCTGGTTTTTCAACACCACTAGCTAAAAATGCCGCAATACTATCAGTTGTTCCTGTATAAACTAGACAATTTGGATTTAAGTTAAACTTTTGAGAGATTTCTGGGGTTATTTCTTTAACAGGTGTTCCTGGGGGTAATACTTGAGGCAATAGACAATAAATAGGTAGCTTTTTTAACCAATCAGGATAACAGAAGTTTTCCACATCATAACCTAGTTTCAAAGCATTATGATAATCACTGATTCCTAATTTACCATGTAATAAAAATCCTAACCAATCTGCTTGATGTAAAAAATAATAAGCTTGTTTAAAAATAGGTGTTTGATACCACCAAAAAAGTTTAGCTAAGCTAGAAGTTGGACTACAAGCAAGATGATTGACTGGAACTATTGCTTTGAGATGATCTAAAATTTCTATTCCTCTTTTATCATTGTACCAAATAGGGTTATCAATAGGATTTCCCTGAACATCACAAAGTAAAACAGTTGAAGATGTACCATTAATAGCAATAGCATCGATTTTTTTTCGTATATCTAGAGAAATCTCATTTAAAAGATTGTAAAATTTTTTTCCCCATGTTTGAGCTAGTTTAGTAGTTTTTTTTAGATTAAAAAGTGAGTTGACTTCTGCAACAATATTCTCTTCATTGTCAATAACAATAGCTCTTGCACCAGAAGTTCCGAAATCAATTCCTAAGTAAAACATTAGCTAAATAACTGAGGTCTAAATCGATAATAACGATAATTTTTATAGTCTTGTAAAATTTGATTGTGATCGAAACAAAGATTTTCTGGCAATTCCCAAAGATCAAAAATACCTAAATTTTTAGCATCATCTGCTGGTTGAGGTTTACCTTTAGCTTTAGCAATAAAAACAATACTTAATGTATGTTGACGGGGATCTCGGTTAGGATTAGAATATACATGGAATTGTTCAACCAATTCTACGTCTAAACTAACCTCTTCTTGAGCTTCTCGACAAGCTGCTATCTCTATAGTTTCTCCATAATCAACAAATCCTCCAGGTAAAGCCCAACCATAGGGTTCATTCTTGCGTTCAATTAGGATAATAGGTCTATTGGGTTGCTCAATTAATTCAATGATAATATCAACGGTTGGTACTGGATTACGATAAGTCATTAGCCTCGATCATGAAAAGTAATACAATGTAGAAAAGATAAATATTAGATATTATACTAAGTCTTCTTGAGATGGTATCATAATATTGGTTAATCAGGAATCCATTTTTCTAATTAATTAGAAATTTATAACTAAATGCTTCTTGTTTGGTGACTTAATTTTAAATAATTTTTACAATCATCAATTTAGTTATGAAACGTAATTATACTTAAAATGCTCAAGCATAGTAAATCTTAGAATAAGATACTCTTAAAATAATGAAAACTTGGGATAATACCATCTCTAATAGAGTAGAACAGTTTAATCAACTCCAAAATAAACTGAGGAAATACTGGCAAGGAAGAGATATTTTAGAGCAAGATGGCTATGATATTTTAGTTCTTCCTTCCTTTAGTATTGATCAAAGAGTGGGACAAAAAGTTGCTGGTTTTCTTCATTATGAGGAAAGGCTATTATTTTCATTAATGCGCTTAAGAAATCCTAAAACTCGTTTAATTTATGTCACCGGACAACCTTTGTCACCTATTATTATTGAATATTATTTACAATTATTGCCAGGAATTCCCTTTTCTCATGCTCGCGATCGCCTACTTTTACTGACAACTTATGATAACTCTTTTAAACCACTAACGCAAAAAATTCTTGAACGTCCTCGTCTAGTAGAACGTATTCGTCGCGCTTTACGTCCTAACAAATCTTATATGGTTTGTTTTAATGCAACTGAATTGGAACAGGAATTATCCTTGCGTTTAGAAGTTCCTTTATTTGCAGCAAGTCCTCAATTAAGTTATTGGGGGTCTAAGAGTGGTAGTCGAGAAATTTTTGCTGAATGTTTGATTCCCCATCCTGATGGTAGTTCTTTAGTTAGAAATGTTGATCAGTTAGTTTTAAAAACGGCTGAACTTTGGCAACGTCAACCCCACTTAAAACGCATTGTTATCAAACTAAATGAAGGTTTTTCTGGTGAAGGAAATGCAGTTTTAGATTTGTCTTCGATAGATAAAGTATCTCCAGGAAAAGCAAATCAATTTGAAAGAATAGCTGTTATTAAAAATAATTTAGAATACTTAAGTTTTCAAGCGAAAGATGAAAATTGGGACAATTTTTCGAGTCGTATTCCTGAATTGGGAGCTATTGCGGAAGCTTTTATTGAAGGGGAAGAAAAACGATCACCTAGTGTTCAAGGCTATATTTCTCCAACGGGAGAGGTTAAAATTGTTTCAACCCATGATCAAATATTAGGTGGTCCCGATGGACAAATTTATTTAGGGTGTCGTTTTCCAGCAGACAATGAGTATCGTTTAAAATTGCAAAAATTGGGTTTAAAAGTTGGAGAAGCTTTAGCCAAAAGGGGTGCGATGGAACGCTATGGAGTGGACTTTTTAGCAGTTCGTCAGTCACCTGAAAGCGGAGGAGACTGGGAAATTCAAGCTATAGAAATTAACCTCCGCAAAGGTGGAACAACCCATCCTTTTATGACTCTCAAATTGCTAACTAATGGGACTTATGATCAAACAACAGGGTTATTTTATACCCAACAAGATCAAGAAAAATATTATATAGCTTCAGATAACTTACAAAAGGAGCAATATCATGGTCTACTTCCTGATGATTTAATGGATATTGTTGCTAAACATCGCCTACATTTTGATAGTAGTAATAAATCAGGTACAGTCTTTCATTTAATGGGTGCTTTATCAGAATTTGGTAAATTAGGATTAACCTGTATTGGTAATTCTTTAGAAGAAGCAGAAGCTATTTATCAACAGGTAGAAAATGTTCTTGACTCAGAAACAGAACTAATTAATAATAGTTCTAGTGAATCTTTAGTCCCTAATCTACCGATTATTTGGACAGTTTAATATTATTACAGTTATTCAAACTAAACCTATCTATTAATAACTGATTATTATTAATCGAAACCTCCATCATCACCTCCGTAAAATTGTAACCGACCATTGCCTAAATATAAACCTAGGGGATTTTCCCCCCTAGGAAAAACAGTTATACCAAATAAATAAATTCCTCCATATTCTGGGTTTTTTTTAGGTTTAAGACCAATTGTAAACGTTGTTCCAGGAGAAACCAGGGTATCTAAAGTAATTTTGATACTTTCATTTTCTTGATCCCAGTTAACATCTTGAATAACTAAAGCTTTTCCTCGGTTATCAGTAGTTCCTTCAAACGCAGAAGTTTTATCGATAAAATAATCAATATTTTCGCTACCTTGACGTTTTTGAATTGTGATATATTGTAAGGATTCTCCACTCTGGGATGGCAAATTAATAGTATAATAATAGGTAGCTCCTTGGACTCGAGTACCATCGAAGGTTGTCATGACATTTATTAGTCGAGGAGACTTGGTAAAAAAACTGCGTTCATCTGTTAATTGATCAGCGGAAGATGGGTAACAGATAACAGTTAATAAACTCGACAATGCAAATAAACTTCCTAGCATTAATTTGCGCATTTTTATTACTTGATTTAAAGATAAGTAGCTCTATAATTATCGGGCGAAATTAACAGCTTCCATCTTCTTTATGGGGAGTAGCTGCTACTGTGGTAATAGTCCCATCTACTACTCCTTTAATTGCCGCTACGGGGTCGGTTTCGCTAGTAATATAGACAGTAATTCCTCGACGACTCAATCTTTCGCTTAACCCCTCTCCTGCTTCTCCTGTAATCAAAATAGTGCCATTGAGTCGATGGGGTGTGATATCATCCTCATGGAGATCATGAAAAGTTGGTTCATTGTCAGGAATTTCTAACTTTTCGACCAAAGTTGGTTGGCTTTCTTGACTAGCTTCATAGATTAAAAACTTCCGAGCTTTACCTGTTTTTCCGCCAATTGTTTGGAAATCTTGACTAACTACCGCAAATTTCATTATTGTTTTTACTCCTTACTAATTCACCTGTAATTTTAACACAACAATAGCCATAAATCTGATAAAATGAAATATAAAATTAATCACAAAAAATACTAGTAAAGTTATTTTAATAACTGGAGTTTACCCTAGCTTTTAAATGTATTTACTTCCTGCTGAATGGTATGAACAGGACGGCATTATGTTGGCTTGGCCTCATCAAAATACTCAATGGTTAGGTATGTTAGATGAAATCGAACCAATTTACCTGAACCTGTGTCAAGAAATTACAAAACGTCAAAAACTTCTTTTAGTTGTTTCTAACGAAGAGCTTAAATCGAGAATTGTTAATCTGCTGTTCTCTCGTAATATAGATTTAGGGCGAGTACAGTTTGTGATTGCTGTCAATAATGATATTTGGGTTAGAGATTATGGACCAATTACACTGATCAATGAAAAGGGCGAACTTAAGATACTTGATTTTGTTTTTAATGGCTGGGGAAACAAATATGAAAGCACTAGATATCAAAGTTTTCTTGATGATCAGATCAACCGTCGTATTATTTCTGAGTGTACTAATAAAGAAGTAAAAACAGAATCAATTGCCTTTGTTCTCGAAGGAGGTGCCATTGATTCAGACGGTCGAGGAACCCTTTTAACCACAAAAAGCTGTCTGTTTAATCCAAACCGCAATCCAAAATTTGACCAGACACAAATTAGGGAATTTATCAAAGAGAAATTGGGAATTACAACTATCTTTTGCCTTGAAAATGGGTATTTGGAAGGAGACGATACTGACGGTCATATAGATACTTTGGTGCGTTTTGCTCCCAATAATACTCTCGTCTATATTACCTGTGACAATGAGGCAGATAGTCATTATCATAATCTTAAGCAGCTCGAAGCTGAATTAAAAGCTTTGCCAACTCCTGATGGTCAAGCGTACCATTTAATTGGACTTCCTTGGCCTCAACCCAAGTACAATCAAGAAGGAGATCGACTTCCTGCAAGCTACGCTAATTATCTAATTATTAACGGCGCGGTGCTTGTCCCTATGTATAGAGATAAGGCTGATGAGAAGGCCTTAATGCAAATTCAAAAAGCTTATCAAGATCATGAAGTGATTGGAATAGATTGTTTACCACTTATTCGTGAATTTGGGTCGCTACATTGTATGAGTATGCAACTTCCCAAAGGATTTCTCAAGCTATGAACAAACCATTGAAAGTCGCCTTAGTACAACAAAGTAACTCGAGTGATTTAGCCAAGAACCTCAACAAAAGTATTGAAGGTATTCGAGAAGCAGCCTCCAAAGATGCTCAGTTAATTGTGTTACAAGAACTTCATAGAAGTATTTACTTTTGTCAGACAGAAGATGTATCTTTCTTTAATTTAGCTGAAACTATACCAGGTTCTTCGACAGAAATCCTCGGTCAATTGGCTAAAGAGTTAGAGGTTGTGATAGTGGCTTCTTTATTTGAAAAGCGTGCTACTGGTTTATATCACAATACGGCGGTTATCTTAGAAAAAGACGGGACAATAGCAGGGAAATATCGTAAAATGCATATTCCTGATGATCCAGGTTTTTACGAAAAATTCTATTTTACTCCTGGTGATTTAGGTTTTGAACCTATTGATACATCCATAGGAAGATTGGGGGTGTTAATTTGCTGGGATCAATGGTTTCCTGAAGGTGCAAGATTAATGGCGATGAAAGGTGCGCAAGTGCTTATCTATCCAACAGCAATCGGTTGGAGTATTAATGATTCCCAAGACGAAAAAATCAGACAAAGAGATGCCTGGATGATTATCCAGCGTTCTCATGCAGTTTCCAATGGAATACCTGTCATCAGCTGTAATCGTGTCGGACACGAGTCCGATCCCAGTCTTCAAAGTCAAGGGATTCGTTTTTGGGGGAATTCTTTTATTGCGGGTTCCCAGGGAGAAATTTTAGCTCATGCTAGCTCAGATCAAGAAGAGGTTCTGACTGTCACACTTAATTTAGAGCGTTCGGAAGAGGTAAGGCGCATTTGGCCATATTTACGGGACAGAAGGATCGATCATTATCAAGATTTGCTTAAAATCTATCGCGATTAACCGAAAATTTCATTATTAACTTAATCTTGTTCAAACAAATCGGACTCGTGCTGCTCATATTCTTGTAACTGAAGGATATATTCTTCAAGAATTGGGATAATCTTTAATGAGGATTGAGCTTTAGCCTCTTTTTTAGTTTCTGCTAAGGCACAAGTTTTAACTAATAATTCATCAAACCAATCTACATGACAAGAACATTGCCATTGCTCAGACACTTTATCATAAAAATAATCAGGAGTTTTTAATCCCAATGCTTGCAATCGTTCATAAAGATAAGCAATGGGAGAATTAAGAGCATCTGACGGAATTACTGACCAATCAATTTCTTGTTCTTCTATTTCAAGATCTACATCAGGTATGACTACATCAGTGAACGCTTCTTTTTCAATTTCGTCAGATTCTAGTAAAGTGTCTTCTAGTTTAGCTTTAATCCATAAGCGATTAGCTTTATGTTTAGCCTTGGTTTTATTAGTTCCTTGAGCGGGTAATGAAGTAGTTTTTGCGGCAAAAATTGTCCAAAAAACAAAGGTATCTGATTTTCCTTTTTTTTCGATATAATCCACTAATGTCTGAGACATGGTGGCAGCAATCTGAAGAATTTGAGTGGCTAATGGGGGATTTTCTTCTAAGTAATTCATCAACTCATCAACCATTAATTTTTGATAGTTAGCTTCTTGATATTCTCCCCAAATAATATAATACAAATCAACGGCAGTTAATTCTCGTTTCTTTAATCTTTTTTCAATTTCAGGAACTAACGGGTCTAATTGAGAAAGTTTTAAACTATCTTTGAGAATTTGGCTAAATTCTTTAGGAGAAAGATACTCAAGATAGCTAGGCCGTTCTAAAGTTTTTTGACATTGACTAAGGCGCTGCTCCCTAAAATGCTGATTGCGCTTTTCTTTCATTTCTAACCGTTTTTGATTAATCTGATTAGCCAAATCTTCTAATTCTTGTTCGGTGTAAGAAGGGTTTTTATTGTCAATTAAAACATCTTTAATCAAGCGATGATTAAGGTAATCTGCTGCCCGTCTAATGGGAGAAGTAAAATGGGTATAACAGGGCAAAGACAAGGCAAAATGCCCTTTAATTGAAGAGGAATAATCGGCAGGATTGAGACAACTTTTTAATTGATTTCGCAAAGATTCAGGTAAGTTAAAATCCTGGAATTTTTCTAATAAATCTTCTTCAATAGATGCCTGATGATTTCGATATAAAATAGACAGTTGATGTTGTTGAGCTAACTTAGCGATCGCCGTATTAGCTAAAATCATAAATTCCTGAATAATCTTCTGAGACTGATATAAAGGAGTTTCTATTAATCGTCCTTCTTCATCTAGGGTTATTCCAGCAATGGTAGTTTGTCCGATAGCCCCTGATTTTTGTCGCTTCCAAGCAAGTTTTTGGGACCACAATTCACAATAACGTAGCATTTGAAACAGGGGTTGAGAAGGATCATTAAGGGTCTGATCCGCCACCGAATAAGAAAATTGCTTTAAGCTAGTTAATTGAGTTAATAAAACTTGGGTTGTTTTAATGTTAGCTTCATTATCTAATTTAATTTTAACCGTAACTGTTAGTCGTAATTTTCCTTCTAATAAAGAACATTTATCCTCAGAAAATTGACGAGGAAACATCGGGATAGTTCGAGAGGAAAGATAACGAGTTTCAGCCTTTGATAAAGCCATTTTTTCTAAACTTGAACCAGGGGTAATTGACGCGGTTACGTCAGAGATATGAACGGAAATAATTGCCCCGTTTGTTAAAGGTTCTACCCAGATGGCATCATCGAGATCTTTTGAGGTTTCACCATCAATAGTAAATCCTAGTACGGTTTCTCTTTCAACTAAACTTTTTTTGACTGAACTATTAGTATTAGATATTTTTGGCATATTTGGAGTCATAATTTTTCAAAGTCGTTTTTTTTCATAACAATCTTCTATGCTAATAGAGTCGTATTACTAACATAGTAGTAGCTATTTATGATC
>DLXW01000036.1 GCA_003448685.1 Cyanothece sp. UBA12306 | reverse complement strand
TTAAACCCAATTTTCTGATAAAAGAGATTCAAATCCATTGAGGGAATTTGGCTCGGATACCATTTCGTCTCAACGGACTCAAAATAGTATTCAATAAATACTCTGAGATTATTAAATGGATTTACGTGTTCTCGTGCCATCCAATAGTCATAGGGGATACCTTTTTGCTCAGCGTTAGCACGGGGACCCAACATCCTGCCAAACCGCCATAACCAGCCTGGATCACAGGGCAAAACAATTGACAGTACCCCTCCTGGACGAACTACCCGATCCCATTCCCGTAAAACCTGATGAGGATAGTAGAGATGTTCTAGGACGTGAGTAGCAATGAGCCGATCAAAACTTGCTGTTTCAAAGCTATCTAGTTGGGCAGCATCGGCAGGGCAGATTTGAATTTGTTCTCTTAAGGAAGAAGGATAAGACTGTTTTACTCGTTCGAGCATTACTGTACTTCTATCGGTCATCACATACTCTTTAAATTGATGACGCACAAATTTAAAGTGATGGCCAGTTCCTGCTCCCACTTCTAATACTCGTTCAAAGTAATGATTAGGTGGAAAAGCTGCTTCAATTAATTGATGGCTTTTATCCATAAAATAGGCAGACAGAGACTTGCTATGGTTGAATTCTTCATAGTTCTCAGAGAGTAGTTTGTGGTAAGCTTCAAAATCAGGCTCAGGTTTCATAGAGTTTTAGAAATATGAATGATCACAACTTTTTCCCTTGCAAAGCATAGTTTTCGAGCAAATTGAGTTGACTTAGCCTTTGCTGTAGGGTAATTTTGGGGACTGATTGCATATCATAACTGATAAAACCTAGAAGAAGTTGAAAACCAAGAATAATCGGCAGTGCAGAAAGCATCACAGTTCCGGCGCTGGCAGTCGGTAGTGTGGTTTTCCAATGAGTTAGTCCATAAATTATTCCAAATATAATTAATGGCAGACTTAAGATCAATTCAAGGGAAGCAATACTGAAGTCACGCAGAATATAATTATAAAATAGACGTTTGCTGAAGTTCCGCAGGTGAAAACTCAAGAAACGAGGTAATTCTCGCCAGGGATTTAGATTACTCACTTCATCTTCATAAATAGCTCGCATAGGAATATCTATAACCTTAGCTTGAATAATATTGAGTCGAAATAGGAGATCGCTCTCAAAGAAAAATCGCTTGTGTATTTTATCTAAAGGGAGAATAGCCGCAACTTTTCCATGAATGGCCAAGAAACCATTAGTTGGATCAAAAATATTCCAATACCCAGAAGAAAGTTTGGAAAAAAAAGATAATCCTACATTCCCAATCAAACGTAGAGTTGGCATAGATTCTAAACCTTCTGGATAGAAAAAACGATTACCCTTGGTATAGTCAGCATCACCATGAAGAATAGGAGCGATGAAACTAGAAATCAAAGAAGTATCCATTTGTCCATCCCCATCTATTTTAACTATGACGGATGCACCATCGGCTATTGCTTGCTTAATGCCAGCAATGGTGGCACCACCTACTCCTTGATTCGTTTTCAGAAATAGCACTTTTACCCTTTTGTCTGTAATAGTTTCTTCTACTAATTTTCCGCTTCTTTCAGGACATTGATCATCAATTACATAAATATAATCAACTTTTGCTTCAATATTATTAACTACCTTGAGGATCTGGCGAGAGACTCGGAAGCAGGGAATTACAACAGCTATCAGACTCTGATGATTTCTAGACAACATCAAAATATCTCCTTGGCTAACTTAAATCTGAATCTGGTTATTGAGGTTACAGAAATATACTAAGGTATTTTCTCGTAAAAACAATACTCATTATTTTGGGAAAACATGAAACTAATTTTCTGAGATAGTATTTTTGATTCTGGACATTTAATGAAGAGTAAATAACCTACTTCTTGATCTTGAATTGCTAAATTTTGGTGGTCTTCTTGATTCAAATTATAGTATTTATATCTTGGTTTTAGTCCTGGAATAAATCCCAGATATTGATAATCTGTAGCTACTTTTAAAAGTAGATCTGATTTCTCCTTTGACTGAAAATATTTTAATATTTTTCGATTAATTGTGTAACTTCCTCTTTCTAACTTGGCTTCTTGTTGCCGGGTTAAATAAAAACTATTATAATTGTTTTGAACATAAACATTTAAGTAAATAGATATTAATAATGAAAGTATAATAAAAAAACTCAAAAATGATAAACTAGAATTGTTTTTATGGTTAATATACTTGATAGCTAAGACTTTAATAGGTTTGATTCTTGTTATAACATTAGCTAGCAAAAAGTATAAATTTGCGCCAGACACTAAACCTAAACTCGTATATACTGGAAATAAATTTCTATTATCATAACTAAAGAAAGCTGACCAAATCAAAGTCCATGGTATCAAATAAAACCAAACAATATGGGTTAAAAAATTGAGTTTTCCAAAGCGAGGAATTAAAGATAATATTACTGAGAAAATCAAAAAATAAGAAGAAAAGTATTTTTCAAAAGAACTTGTCATTCTCTTAAAAATAAAAGACTCCTGATGAAGTTGAGGATCGGATACTAATTGAACATAATTTGAAGAAAAATCTTGGATCAAGAAATATTTAAGAACATACCATGAGCTACCAATAGCAATTGCTGGTATAATTAAGATAGTGAGACATATAAGTTGTGATTTAAAACTTCTTTTTCGCAATTGATTAATATAAAAAATAATAATAAATGAGGCAAAGACAAAAGCTCCAGTTTGCTTAATAGCTATTGCTCCCCCTCCTATAGTTCCTAGAACCAATAATGTTTTTAGAGGAAATTTATCTTGTTCATTAAAGAGATTGACATTAAAGCCAGATGAAAATAATATGGCAGCAAATATTGATACTGGAATATCAACATAACCTACTTGGTGAATCATGGCTTGAGAAACTTCTATTAAATAAACCGAAAATATTGCTCCTAATATAATCTCTATTTTTGACATATATAAACTTAGTCCTACAAAGGATATAAGTCCAAATACGGGAAAAAGATACATTAAGTTTTTGGCAACAAATTCAATTTTTTCATTGCCTAAAATAAGATAGGTTAAGGCCCAATTAGCTGGTATTAGTTGAGGATATTCCCAAGTTAAGGTTGGAAACTGATTTTGTGACCAAGAAACTGCCCATCTATTCCAACTAACAACAGCATCCCATGCTGTAAATACTTGAATAGTTCCAAATATTCTATCATTAATATTTCTTAACAAAAAAGATGTACTAATTATCAAAACTGTACTCAAAAAAATCAATAAATAGTAGTTGTGCTTTGGCTTAATAATTGCTTGAATTTGAAGTTTAGTTATTTGAAGAGATTCTCTTATTTGTTGAGAGATTGATTTAATAAATACGAAAATATAAATAAATTCTATTATCAAAAAAGCACAAGTAATTTTCCAAGACAAAATTTTTAAGGTTGTCAAAGATAATACCCATAAATAATTAGTCACTAAACTGAGAGCAAAAATAATAGAAACAAACAAAAATATATTGTTTTTAAATCTTAATTTTGAAATAATAATTAACCCAGGAATAAAACAAACTTGAAGTAGAGCAATTGGAGCTAATAAACCAATACTATGCTCTCTAAAAAAATTGAACATGATCTAAATTTATGTTATATATAGCAATCAGTAATCATATGAGTAATCATATGTGAGAAATCAGAACCCATTAGGACATAATACGATTATGTCCCTACAATGATGTATTTGAGCGATTTAACACTGTCAAATCCTTCTCCTCATTTTCTCACAAAAGCAAACCTGATTGCTATAGTTGCTACGATAATAATATTCAATCCATCTCATCAAATAATAATTCTTCTAAAATTGGTCTCATTCTTGCATCCTCAGGAGAAACTAAAGAAACTTCCCCGAGTAAATTATATTTGGCTAAAAATAATAACGGGTCTAATGGAGTATAAATAGAGTATTTTTGACTTTTATGGTAAAAACTAGCAAGAAACTGTAATTCTTCTGAATCTAATCGTTTATCTTGAATATCTAATTCTTCAAGATCTAATTCAAGGGTTAACATATCATCCTCTTCAAGAGGAGGCAATTGTCCTTCAACAGTCAACGTAAAAGCTGTAAATTTTAAAGTCAACTCTAACTCAGCTAAAACTGCTTTAGCGTCGGCAAAAATTTCGGTGATCTCCAATTTATCCTCCACCAAAAGAACATCCGATTGATTTTCTTCAGGATTTTCTTGATTATCCCAACCTAAAATAACCACAGGAATATCAACCGGCATTAACAGGATGTAAGTACCATCTTCTGCCTCTAAGGCATTTTCTATATAACATTCTAAGGTGCGACTTTCGTCATCAGTCAAAGTCACACGGTCAATTCCTTCTGGCTCGTTTTCTGGATCAAATTGGAACGATGACATGATTTTGAGTAAGGCTGTTATAGTGCAATAGAATATCACACTATGTCATCAATTATTGATGGGAATTGATCAAGATAAGTTATCTAACCATTTGGTTTGATTTAAATACTCAAAACCCTCGACATCTGTCAGATTATATTGTAAGGGAGTGATAGTGATATAGTTATGTTGAATAGCTTGGACATCAGTGGGGATATCTGGGGAAAGATGGATGTGGTCTGGTTGTTCAATTTCCGTGACTAATTCTCCAGCTAACCAATAGTAACTATTTCCTCTAGGATCAAAACGTTGTTGGAAATTCTCTACATACCGACGTAAACCCTGACGGGTCATCATTACTCCAGCGATCGCATCTGCTCCAACGGGAGGAATATTAACATTTAAGAGAGTTGCTTTGGGTAAAGGATTATTTTCGAGTTGTTTGACCAAAGTACAAGCAAAATCAGCCCCAGGTTGAAATTCTTTAGAAGAAAAACTAGCTAAACTCATGGCTATACTCGGAATACCTTCGATCGCCCCCTCCATGGCAGCGGAAACCGTCCCTGAATACAAGATATCAGTACCCAAATTGGACCCGTGGTTAATTCCTGACAGCACTAGATCAGGAGGAGACTCGAGAACAGCACTAAGAGCAAATTTAACGCAGTCTGAAGGAGTCCCTGAACAAGACCAAGCAGTAACTTGAGGATGAAAAATTCCCTCGACTAGATCGGCACGGATAGGATGATGTAAAGTTAACCCGTGGCCAGTAGCAGAACGTTCACGATCAGGACAGACTACCGTAACTTGATGACCGGCCTGCGCCAGAGTATTGGCTAAAATACGGATACCAACGGCAAAAATGCCATCGTCGTTACTAATAAGCAATTTTAGAGGTTTCATAATCGAGTCAGAACCATTATTGAGTGATAATTACTGTTTATTTTGGATGACTATATAGCAGTTCTTATACTTGTATGAATATATCAACTATTAAACTATTAGAGCTTTTGAGCCACCTCAAAAATTTAAAATTGCTGGTGAACAAAAGTAATTGATTCGGTTTTTGTTGGTAAAATCAACAATGGATTAATCTAAATAAATCTACAATTTGCAATTTCCTGATTGAAGGATATCTCCTCCATGGCCACCATGTCTAACCCCCTAGAAAGCGAATTACAAACCTTGCAACAGCAAGCACAAGAGGCGATCTCTGCCGTTGCTAACTTAGAAGAACTCGAACAACTGCGCATCAACTATTTAGGTAAAAAAGGGCAACTTTCCCAAATTTTACGAGGAATGGGTAAATTAAGTGCCGAAGAGCGTCCCCGTGTTGGTTCCTTGGCCAATGAAGTCAAAGAAGCTCTCCAAGAAAGTTTAGACAAGCAAAGGTTAGCTCTCCAAACAGCCCAAATTCAAGCCCAATTAGCGGCAGAAACCCTGGATGTGACTATGCCTGGGGTTAGTCGTCCTTTGGGTCGTCTCCATCCCCTTAATAGTACCGTCGATCGCGTCTTAGATATTTTTGTGGGTCTAGGATACAATGTGGCTACAGGGCCCCATCTAGAAACAGATTATTATAATTTTGAAGCCTTGAATATTCCTGCCGATCATCCAGCGCGGGATATGCAGGATACTTTCTTTTTGTCCGATGGCCGTCTATTGCGCACCCATACTTCTCCGGTGCAAATTCGCTATATGGAAACCCACGAACCTCCTATCCGTATAGTAGCTCCAGGACGAGTTTATCGTCGGGATACGGTGGATGCTACCCATTCGGCAGTGTTTCACCAAGTGGAAATTTTAGCAGTTGATCGTGGGTTAACTTTTACCGATCTTAAAGGGACAATTAAAGAGTTTTTACGGCAAATGTTTGGGGAAGAATTGCCGGTTAAATTTCGGGCCAGTTATTTTCCTTTTACTGAACCTTCGGCCGAAGTCGATGTGCAATGGCAAGGAAAATGGTTAGAAGTGATGGGATGTGGCATGGTTGATCCTAATGTTCTTAAAGCAGTGGGTTATGATCCAGAAGTCTATACGGGGTTTGCTGCTGGTTTAGGGATCGAAAGATTTGCCATGGTTCTCCATCAAATTGATGATATTCGCCGTTTATATAATAGTGATTCGCGCTTTTTATCCCAATTTTAAAAGTTGATAATGAATAATTAACAATTAAAAATTATTCATTATTAATTAATGTTCTTTGTTTTCATTTTCTACTCAATAAATACCCAATAACTAACTAATCTGCTACCTTAGTAAAAATAATTAAGCAGTTACACGGAATTGACTAGATGCAGACAAAAGACAGAGTAACATCAACTCAAACAGTTCAACCATTAAACCTTAACGAAGCGATCGCCGCAAGTCAAAACTATTTACTATCTAGACAATACCCCGAAGGATACTGGTGGGGAGAACTTGAATCTAATATAACCCTCACTGCCGAAACTGTCTTACTCCACAAAATTTGGGGAACTGATCAAACCCGTCCTTTTCATAAAGTAGAAACCTATCTCCGTCGTCAACAAAATGAACAAGGAGGATGGGAACTCTTTTATGGTGATGGGGGAGAAATTAGTACCTCTGTTGAAGCTTATATGGCATTGCGTTTGTTAGGAGTTTCCCCAGAAGATCCCGCCTTAATTCGCGCCAAAGACTTTATCCTTAAAAAAGGAGGTATCAGTAAAACTCGCATTTTTACCAAGTTTCACCTAGCATTAATTGGCTGTTATGATTGGCGAGGAATTCCTTCTATTCCCCCCTGGATTATGCTATTTCCTAATAACCCAATCTTTACCATTTATGAGATGTCTAGTTGGGCGAGGGAAAGTACAGTTCCTCTGTTAATTGTTTTTGATCAAAAGCCTGTTTTTAAAATTGATCCAGTCTTTAAGCTTGATGAACTCTATGCAGAAGGCATTGAAAATGTCAAGTATAATTTACCCAGTAACAATAATTGGTCAGATATTTTTCTTCAACTCGATAAACTGTTTAAATGGACCGAAAAAAATAAGTTAGTTCCCTTCCATCAAAAAAGTCTCCAAGCCGCAGAAAAATGGGTTTTAAACCACCAACAAGAAAGTGGAGATTGGGGGGGGATTATGCCCCCCATGGTTAACTCTTTAATCGCTTTTAAAGTGTTGAATTATGATGTAGCTGATCCCTCTGTTCAAAGGGGTTTTGAGGCTATTGATCGCTTTTCCATAGAAGAAGAAGATACCTATCGAGTTCAAGCTTGTGTATCTCCCGTTTGGGATACAGCTTGGGTGCTAAGATCCTTAGTTGATTCAGGTTTAGAACCAGACCATCATTCCCTAATTAAAGGAGGTGAATGGTTACTCAACCAACAAATTCTGGAATACGGCGATTGGGCAGTTAAAAATAAACAAGGAAAACCTGGTGGTTGGGCTTTTGAATTTATTAACCGTTTCTATCCCGATCTCGATGATTCAGCAGTAGTTGTCATGGCATTAAATGCTATTAAATTACCCGACGAAAATCGCAAACAAGCAGCCATTAATCGTTGTGTAGAATGGATGGCTACCATGCAATGTCAACCAGGAGGTTGGGCAGCTTTTGATGTAGATAATGATAAGAATTGGATCAATGAAATACCCTATGGGGATTTAAAAGCCATGATCGATCCTAATACGGCTGATGTCACCGCTAGGGTATTAGAAATGTTAGGATCTTGTGGCTTAAAAATGGATAGTGATCGCGTTCAAAAAGCCTTAACTTATTTAGACAAAGAACAAGAATCTGATGGTAGTTGGTTTGGAAGGTGGGGTGTTAACTACATCTATGGAACCAGTGGAGTATTATCTGCTTTAGCGGTTATCGCTCAGCAGACCCATCAACCCCAGATGAAAAAAGCCGTTAACTGGTTAGTTAGTTGCCAGAATAAAGATGGAGGATGGGGCGAAACCTGCTGGAGTTATAATGATCCTACCCTCAAAGGAACAGGGGTTAGTACCGCCTCCCAAACCGCTTGGGCAATTATTGGATTATTGGATGCAGGGGAAGCTTTAGGAACCTTTGCTACCGATGCCATAAAACGAGGTATTGACTATTTATTAGCCACTCAAACCTCTGAAGGAACCTGGGAAGAGGCAGAATTTACTGGTACAGGTTTTCCCTGTCATTTCTATATCTGTTATCATCTTTATCGCCATTATTTCCCTTTAATAGCTTTGGGACGTTATCAAAAACTTTTTTAGCTAAGTCGCTCTCATCCCGACGCTCTCCCGATAGGGGAGCGT
>DLXW01000042.1:19942-21959 GCA_003448685.1 Cyanothece sp. UBA12306 | reverse complement strand
CTGTTGAAGGTAAGATCATGGGCAGCCTTGTATCAAAAAGAATTATTAAAAATGTGGAATAATCAAGAATTTACAAAATTACCTCCTCTGAAATAATATTATGCTTTACCCTAAAATACAATCAGCTAAAGTAATTGATCAATATACCTTATTAGTATATTTTTCTAATCAAGAAAAGAGAAAATATAATATCAAAAAACTGCTAGAAAAACCGATGTTTGCCCCTCTAAAAAATTACAGTTTCTTTAAAAATTTTGAAATAGATCCATCAGGAAGCGGCCTAGTATGGAATGACGAAATTGATCTTAGTGAATACGAAATTTGGATTAATGGTACAACTAATTAATTGAGTGCGATCGCTGTTCAAAAATTGACAATTATCCATTGGTAAGTCCCGTTTAACTTTGTTATAGTATTGATTATATAGATTTTAACGGTCTGCAATGATTCAAGCCTGATTAAAAGCTAAGGTTCACGACCCCTAAAATTAGGAGAATTGACGTGGCTCTTCCACTGATTAGTAGAGCTAAAGAAAACAGAGAGCGAACAGCCATTAGAGCAGCCGAAGGAGAATTTACCTATGGGGATTTGCTCCGCATTTCTGCCCAAATAGCTGCTTGCCTACTAGGAGATGGAGGAGATTTACAAGAGCAGCGAGTCGCCTTTCTCGTCCCCTCAGGATTTCACTATGTAGCCATACAATGGGGTATTTGGCGTGCTGGAGGAATAGCAGTTCCCCTGTGTACTTCTCACCCAAAACCTGAGTTAAACCATGTCATTTCAGATTCAGGAGCATCAATTATCATTGCTCATCGCCATTTTGAGGATCTCTTACGTTCCCTAGCTCAAGAACGAGGTTGTCGATTTCTGCTCACCAACGAAATGCTCTCGGACAATGCAACTCCCCTTCCAGACATCAACCTAGAGCGACGAGCCTTAATCATCTATACTAGCGGCACTACTGGCAAACCCAAGGGAGTAGTTACCACTCATCAAAACATCCAAGCTCAAGTAACAAGCTTAGTTACCGCTTGGGAATGGACATCGGCCGATAGAATTCTTCATGTACTGCCACTGCATCACATCCATGGCATCATTAATATCCTGACTTGCGCTCTTTGGGTAGGAGCCGAGTGCCATATGTTGCCAAAATTTGCAGCAGAAGAGGTTTGGAACCGTATTTTAGCAGGCAATTTAACCCTATTTATGGCAGTACCCACCATTTATGTCAAACTAATTGCCGCCTGGGAAAAAGCTTCCCCTCAACGCCAAAAAGACCTATCTCAAGCTTGTAGCTCAATACGTCTAATGGTTTCAGGTTCGGCCGCTTTACCCCTAAAAGTATTGAACAAGTGGCAGGATATCACCGGTCATTTTCTGTTAGAACGGTACGGTATGACCGAAATTGGTATGGCTCTATCTAACCCTCTCCATGGCCAAAGATTGGCTGGATATGTGGGTCAACCCTTGCCTGGAGTTGAAGTCAGATTAGTCGATGAGCAAGGGAATTTAGTACCTGAAGGAAGTCAAGGGCAGATTCAAGTCAAAGGACCAGGAGTTTTTGGGGAATATTGGCAAAAACCCGAAGCAACAGCTAAAGTTTTTTTCGATGGCTGGTTCTGCACTGGAGATCAAGCGGTGATGGAAAATGGCAATTATCGCATCCTAGGACGACTCTCCGTCGATATTATCAAAACGGGAGGTTATAAAGTTTCTGCCTTAGAAATCGAGGAAATACTAAGGACTCACCCTGATATCAAAGATTGTGCCGTGGTAGGGGTGGCTGACGAGGAATGGGGACAGCAAATCTGTGGAGCTTTAATCTTACAAGCAGGAAGTAGTTTGACCTTAAAAACTCTCAGAAGTTGGGCAAAAGAGAGGTTAGCCGTTTATAAGGTTCCCCGTAAAATTCTGATGGTAGAAGATCTTCCTCGCAACGCTATGGGTAAAGTGACTAAACCGAAAGTTGCCGAGCTATTTTCTCAAACTTGAGCCAAATTATTGGGTCTAAAACCTG
>DLXW01000042.1:16002-19699 GCA_003448685.1 Cyanothece sp. UBA12306 | reverse complement strand
TGACTTGGAGACTTCGTTAAAGTATCCTAAACTACATTAAGTTATTTTTTGGTCAGCGATTCATGGTAAAAATTTAGAAGAGTATTGAGTCAAGTCTTTGCATTTTTCAAGAGAGAAAACCGATGTATCGATTTCAGATAATTGCACATACGCAAATGGGAGAATCCATCGGACTTGTCGGTTCGACTCCCGAATTAGGAGAGTGGGACGTGACAAAATGCTTGCGTCTACAAACCAATGGCGATCGCTACCCCGTCTGGTGGGTAGATGTGGAACTAGACCTCAATCCATTTTTGCAGCCATCTAATAACGAAAGAATTGAATACAAATACCTGCGCTTCTGTGGTGATGAAACCATAGAATGGGAATCCCTTGGACCTAACCGTTGGTTGCCTCTAGAACCTGAATCTGGCTCTTTTACCATTACGGTGGATGATGGAGCATTCGGCTATGTGCAACCTTGGCCCTATGGCTATTGGGATGGGCCAAAAGTTTCCTTAACTAAGAGTTCAGAAGGTCTAAAAATCTTGGTCATTGGCAGTTCCGTTGCTTTAGGATGCAGCGCTTGGCTGTTAAGGGGATGGGCCTGGCATTTAGCACAGGCATTAAATGAAAAATATGGGCACCAATTGGTGAATGTTTCCCAGATCGGAGCTAACGTTAGCACTACTATTGATCGGTTTGCTCAAGTAGTTGCGCCAGAAGACCCAGATGTGGTGATTATTGCCCTTTCTTTGGGGAACGAAGGATTAGCTCATTGTCACCCCCACGAACGGCCAGCGGCCCAGCGAAGGTTTGAAAGTGGCTTACAACAACTGATAAAAATGACCCAGGAATTGGGAGCTATTCCTATGCTCGGAGCAGTCTATCCCAATGGAGACTATAATGCTGACCATAATTGGTTGCTTCAAGATACCCATCAAAGGATGCTGAACTGGGGCGTTCCTATATTAGATTGGTTGGCAGCGTTAGATAATGGCCAAGGTCGCTGGAAGCCAGGAATTTCCTTTGATCCTGCCCATCCTAATACAGAAGGACATCGCCTGATGTATAAAGCGATCGACCTCAGTCTGTTTGATCTTAATCAAGATCAACTAGCAAAAAAAAAACGACTTTTTCAGCAAAAAGAAGCAATAACAATCTATAAAGATGAAAATGGTTTTCAGATTTTGAACGATACTCAAGAGAAGACTTTGCGAGTTATCAATACTTCAAAACATCCTTACACCATTAGTCCTTCGTGGACCGAATTGCAAATTGCTCTACAAAAGACAGCAAAATTGATGCCTGGCATCTATTTAGTCAAAACTTTGGGGCAAAATATGCCCCCTTCTTTTTCGGTTCGAGAGGATAGAACCATTGAATCAACTTTAGATATTCCTCCTGATGCTGACCTAGAATATAGCCCAGCTTTCGACCTTTTCGCGCCTAAAATCTCGCAAATTTTATTCTATGATGGTCATTTAGCTGTCTTAAAACAAGGAGATCTTTTAGTTCGGGTCATCAACGAATCAGATCATGAATATAATATCCAACCCATGTGGAAACAAGTACGCAATGCACTCAAAGCAATGCCGAACGGTGTTTACACCGATGTAGTTAATCCTGATGCTCCTTTTCGCACGATGATGATCGGCCAAGATGCTCTAGAAAGTAGAGTCAAAGTGCCATCAAAGTCTTGTGTATCATTTCAATATCAATGCCCATTATCAGCCATTAGTCGAGTGGCTATTCTGCCTCTTGGCGATCGCTGTGCCATTCGTATGGCTTTACATAAAATGGAATACGATGGTCCAGCTTATCCTTTTGATCTAACTCGAACCACTAATCTCAGCGATGTAGCAGATATCATTGAAAACGGGTTTTTTGATATGTGGAATCCCGATTATTTGCACTATAATGACGAAGCCGGAAGAATTTATCATAGTAAGTGGCAGGGGTTATCTTTTGCCCACGAAGTAGAGGATACAGAAGACCCCGTGAACGATATGTCCCCTATCTATGAACGGATGAGGACTCGTTATACAGCGCGTTCTCAAAGATTTTGGTACACAGTAAACCATTGCGATGAAGTGCTGTTTGTTCGGACTGGTAGTGCTAGTCGAGGCCAAGTGATCGATTTAGTTCATAAACTTGAGGCCAAATGTCAGGAAAAACCTTTTAGGGTTCTGCTCATTTCTGCTCAGTCTAGTAATGAGTTCGTCGAGATTCCCAACGTACTACATTATGATATGTATTTCAATCCTGATCGAATGTATGAGGATTTGGGTTATTGGATGCACTGTACTAATGTGATGCGTTCTATTCTCGATTCTTTGGGAATATCGAGCAAAAATCTTTTTTGGTGTCCTCCTAAAATAAGATCAAATCGCGTTTAGGTTTGCTAAAAATGATATACCTTAAATTCTCAACAAACTCGACTGTACGGTTTGATGGGAGGGTCGTAGTCTAAACTCCAGTTATTAATCGTCAGTATCAGGATTAGACAGGATTGGGGGATTTTCAGGATTTTTTCCTTTTCAATTGCTAGGAAAGATGAAGAGGATTAATCTGATGAATTTTATCATCTCATCCCCCCATCCTAATTAAACTATTAATCATAATTTATTCGCGAGGGACCAACCGAAGAAGGCGATCGTCCTCCTCAACCATCATAGATCCGCATTTCCCTCGTCTTGTTGTCATATGATAGTCTTGATATAAGCTTACATATAGTTGAGTAAAATGAATCAAATAATTGTTTTTGAAGTTTCTCAAGAAGAAGATGGTGGGTTTGTTGCAGAATGTTTAACCGAGGAAATTTTTACCCAAGGAGATAATTGGGAACAACTGAAAACTAATGTGAGAGAAGCTGTCAAAGGTTACTATTTCGATCAGCCTACTGTTCCTAATATTAAGTTGCATCTCGTTAAAAATGAACTTTTAATGATGTCATGAAAATTCCTAGAAATCTTAAAGGTTCATATTTAGCAGAAGTTCTTTGTCGTTCATGGGACTATATTGTTATTCATCAGCAAGGTAGCCATATTATTTTAGAAACTCAAATTCCTAAACATCAAAGAATTAGCATTCCGAATCATAATCCTTTGAGAGTGGGAACACTTAATAGTATTTTAAGGGCTATTTCTCTTCATAAGCAGGTAAGTAAACAAGATATTTTAGATACTTTGTAAGATTTGTATTTGTTGGGTTTCGCTCATTCATTAATTCGGTAAATTTGTTCCATCATATAAGTTCGCTTAACCCAACCTAAGAAGGCGATCGCCCTATTAAAATAATCGCCTCTATTGACTGGTAGATCAGCCCTAAAATAAAAGTAGTCCCCTGGCGGCCACCTTGGGGACATCAACTCAAAAAGTATCTATTAGGAGTTTAACTCATGAATGAACCAGCGACCGTTACTTATCCCGTAGGGGAAATTCTGAAACGCATTGAAGACAAGCTAGATAAGCAGTCAGAAAAAATAGGAGTCATCGAGGTCAAGCTGACAGCCGTTGAAACAGAACTAAAAGGAGTGAATAAACGCTTAGAAGCTGTTGAGGGAACCCAAAAGAATCAGGTTTGGGCTTTGATCGTTCTTTTGGGCAGTGCTATTGTCACCACCGGTTGGAGAGTATTTTCTACAGCCAACCCTTAACCATATTTAGGGTGGCCACCACACCACCCTTTTTTTGATATATAGCAGTCGCCAAGGTGG
>DLXW01000042.1:8287-15776 GCA_003448685.1 Cyanothece sp. UBA12306 | reverse complement strand
AAGCGAGTTTTACTTGGAGACTTCTGACTTGGAGACTTCTGCTATATATTTCCCTTGTCCGTTGGGTTGACGACACCGAAACCCAACAAAAAATAAGCGATCGCACGAAAGTTAGGGCGATCACCCTACTAAACATATAATAATAGTAACCTGTCCCAAATGTGGCTCTAACCATGTGATCAAGCGAGGTTTTGATGACACACAAAGCGATAGCCAACGATATCACTGCAAAGACTGCTTCGTTCTTGGTTGAGACCCCACCGAGGTATTTCCCAAGAGAAGTTGCCCTGTTATTTGGGCTTTTTCGAGTTTGTCCACAACAGCAGAAAGCGGGGCAAAGCTCTGCTGCCGTCATTGCTTGAGTGCCTTTTGGCTTAGATCCCTGAAACCCATAAAGAGCCAAAAGTAAAATTAGTGGTCAGTTTCGCTTGCCATATCACCTCGTGAGATAGTATCAACACAAATCAGATAGGGCGTGTTATAGTATCCAAAAGAATGAATATGGAAATGCTGAAAATAGGATGGAATGAGGAGTTAGGGTGTTTAATCAATTAAGGTCGCAATTTCGGCAAAAAGTTAGTCAATTACTCCCCACAAAACCTGACAAACTTTCAGGGAATTCTGAAACTGTGAAGAAAAACACCCAGTTGTCGAAAAATTTAGCTTTAGACAAGGAGAATAATTACTCTAAAAAGCGATATATAGCTGATTATTTGCTTAATTTAGGACAAACAGCCCTAACTCGCATCAAACAAGGAGCCTCAATTCGTCATCATCCTAGATTTTGGCTCTTCTTTGCCATGGGACTAGGAGCGAGTAGTGGTGCGATCGCCCTCGGATACGGCATCTATCAAATTGAAAGCAGCATAACTGAATCCGTCGAAGAAGTCTTTACCTACTCCCGTCCCGAAACCTTAACCATTAAAAGTGCTGACGGGGCAATTCTTGAAGAAGTTGGCCCCGTTACCCACGAAAAACTGAAAATTTGGCAACTTCCTGAACCTGTTATTCAAGCTTTTATTGCCAGTGAAGATCATCGCTTCAAGAATCATCATGGCGTAGATATTCAAGGGATTATTCGGGCTAGTTTTTCTAACCTAAAAGCCGGAGAAGTAGTGGAAGGGGGTAGCACCATCACCCAACAGTTAGCCCGTATTGTCTTTCTGAACCAAGAGCGTAGTTTAAACCGCAAATTGAAAGAAATGCGCCTGGCACAGAAAATAGAAGCTAATTTGACTAAAGAACAGATTTTAGAAGGCTATTTAAACTTAGTTTATCTAGGTTCAGGAGCCTATGGGGTAGCCGATGCAGCCTGGGTTTATTTTAGTAAACCTGTAGACCAATTAACCATAGCTGAAGCCGCTACCCTAGCCGGTATTGTTCCCGCCCCTAGCCTCTATTCTCCCCTAGAAAACAAAAAGGCTGCCACCCAACGCCGCGATTTAGTGCTACAAAGGATGGCACAGGAGAAATTTATTACTGTTGCACAAGCCGAAAAAGCGATCGCCACACCCATCGCCCTCACCCCCAAGGAACCTAAGCGTTTCCAACGCCAAGCCCCCTATTTTACCGACTATATTCAACTGCAATTACCCAAATATGTCTCCCAAGATATCCTGAAACAGGGAGGAATTACCGTTGAAACCAGCCTCAATAGTAAATGGCAAAAAGCTGCAGAAAAAGCGATCGAAACTGCCGTTACCCGTTATGGACGTTGGCAAGGGTTTAAACAAGCCGCTTTAACCGCCGTTGATCCCCGTAACGGACAAATCAAGGTAATGGTGGGAGGAAATGACTATGAAAATTATCAATATAATCGTGTAACCCAAGCCCAAAGGCAACCAGGATCTACCTTTAAACCATTCGTCTATGCAACAGCGATCGCCGCTGGACTTTCCCCGAACCAGACTTTTAAAAATTCACCCTATGTGGTAGATGGCTATCGCCCCGAAAACTACGGCGACAAATACACAGGCGTTCCCGTTTCCATCCGTAACGCCTTAGCTTCTTCTTTGAACGTGGTAGCAGTACAAGTTTTGGTCAAAGTGGGATGGAACCCTATTATCAAAGTCGCCCAACAAATGGGCATTAAATCCGAGTTAAAACCCACCTATTCCCTGGCTTTAGGGGCATGGGAAGTCAATCTACTCGAATTAACCAGTGCCTACGGAACCTTCGCTAATCAAGGCATTCATCAACCGGCACACGGCATTAATCGTATCCTCGATCGCCAGGGAAATGTTCTCTATCAAGCCCGGTTTAAACCCAAAGAAGCCCTTGATCGAGACACCAATGCTATTATGACTTGGATGATGCGTGGAGTAGTTACCTCAGGCACCGGAACCCCCGCCCAATTAGGAAACCGTCCCGTGGCAGGAAAAACAGGAACCTCAGACGAAGCGAGAGATCTTTGGTTTGTCGGTTATATTCCCCAGTTAACCACCGGAGTTTGGTTAGGCAATGATAATAACAAACCAACTTGGGGCGCAAGTACCACCGCAGCTATAATCTGGAAAGAGTTTATGGTAGAAGCGGTTAAAGGTACTCCCATTGAATCTTTTTCTCCCGTACCTTCCTTAACAGGGCGTAAACCCACCATTAAAGCTGAACCTATTAAGCCTAAAAAGCGTTCTTTTGTTGTTGTTACTCGCTCAGACAACTCTCAATCTAGTAGAACTCGTCAAGGACAATCTAGTAGTCGAGAAAGACGACGTTCAAACCGTCGCCGTCGCCGTCGTAACACTGCTGCTGCACCTTCTCGGACAAGAACAACAACGGCTCCAACTAGAACCAGGAAAACAGTAAATCCTCCTGCTTCTCCCCCACCAGCTACTGCTGTTGCACCTCAGCCCCAATCTCAACCTGTAGCTAAGCCTCTTCCTGCACCTATTTTACAAAAGAAACCACAAGCAGCCCCCGCTCCTAGTGTGGCTCCTCCTGCTCCTCCTGTGGAAAGAAAAAGCGATTGACACCTAGAAAAAACGGCGTTGCATCATCATGGGATAGCAGGGGAGAAGGGAGAAGGGAGAAGGGAGAAGGGAGAGGGTTTTGAAATTATAAATAATCAAAATCATCCCGCAAATATGCAACGCCCTTTAATTGGTTTTCAATGTTAATCTTAAAACCCAAGTACTAAGACTAATTAATCCCAGAATAGGAGTGGAAATTTGTATTAAAAGAAAAGTCATAACAATGATGCTTAATAAGTTTGGGTATTTCATAATTAGAAATAAATTAGTTATTAGCTATAGCATTAAGAGCTATGCCATGGGCAATGGTTTAATAGACAAAGTTTTAGCTTTTAACAGTGTCAAACAAACGAATGATAATTGTTACAGTTAAGAATGCTAAGCATTTTGAAGTTAGGAAAAAAACGGTTAAATCTTCTTTCCCTTAACTCTTCGGTCTTAACCAGTAGTTTTATGATGACTAACAGCTTATTGATTAACCTTTGGTTAAATATATTATGCCCATAATTAATTATTCAATTAACATTATTAAAAAATTAGTCACAACTCAGTTAATTCCTGTGTCAAACTAAAGGATAACTAACCTTGATTAACTCGAAACTTATGTCTGAGCTTACTACTGACAAAAACTTGATAACCGAATTGATTAACCGTTACAGCGATCGCGTTGACTTCCTAGCTATTCGGGTTGAAACTTCTCAAGGGACCAATATAGTCCTTAGGGGAGACAAAGTAGAAACACTCAGCGAAAGCATTGCCCAAGGTGGTCAGGTTAGAGCCTGTTATAAAGGGGGCTGGGGATTCGCTTCCTTTAATGATTTATCCAATATATCACGACAAGTGGAAGAAGCGATCGCAGCAGCCCGAATAGTAGGGGATGATGAAACCCTGCTGGCCCCAATTGAACCAGTTCAAATTCATTGTCAATTACCAGCGACTCGAATCGATCCCCGCCAAATTACTTTAGCTCGAAAAAAGGCATTATGTGACCATTATAATAATATTTTACGCACTCTTAGCGATCAAATTATCACCACCTCAGTTCGCTATGGTGATAGCACCCAAAATATCCTTCTAGCTACTTCTGAAGGAACTCTAATTGAACAATCTTGGCCCGATCTCGAAATGCGCTTTTCAGCTACCGCAAGAACCGGTGAAACAGTACAAACTGGACGAGAAACTACGGGCTCTCGCCGTGGTTATCAAGATTTAGAAGGACTAGAGCAACAAGTAGAGGGAGCCGCCCAACGTGCCGTCAATGCCCTAGTTTTGCCCCCTGTAAAGGGCAATAACTATACAGTAGTGATTGACCCCATTCTCGCAGGTTTATTCGTTCATGAGGCATTTGGTCACCTCTCAGAAGCCGATATGTTGTACGAAAATCCTGAATTATTAGAAGTAATGAGTTTGGGCAGAAAATTTGGTCCTGAGATACTACAAATTTTTGATGGTGCAGCCCCCCAAGGCCACAGAGGGAGTTATTTTTATGATGATGAAGGAGTTCAGGCAACCACTACCCAATTGATTCATGATGGGGTCTTAGTCGGAAGGTTGCATTCAAGAGAAACCGCCGGAAAATTAAACGAAACCCCCACCGGAAATGCCCGTTGTTTAAATTATCATTATCCTCCTTTAGTGCGGATGACCAATACTTGGATCGAACGGGGAAACACTCCTGTAGAGGATTTATTGATGGACATTAAAGAAGGAGTTTATGCTAAAAATTGGTTAGGAGGAATGACCAATGGTGAGATGTTTACCTTTAGTGCAGGGGAAGCTTGGATGATCCGCAATGGCCAAATTGCTGAACCTGTCAGAGACGTTACTTTGTCGGGTAATGTGTTTAAAACCCTCGGAAATATCGAAGCGATCGGTAATGATTTCTATTGGGATGAATCAGGAGGTTGTGGAAAAGGTGGACAAAGTGGTTTAGCAGTTGGCTGTGGGGGACCAAGCTTACGTATTAAAGATGTTACGGTGGGAGGAGAAGCAAGATGAAGTCAGAAGTCAGAAGTCAGGAGTCAGAAGCTAAAGGGGTGACAAGAGGGTTAAAACAGTTACCATCTCATACCTTCAAGGGAGAGTCGCCGGCTAGAAATTCAGCTAGAAAAAGTTGGCTTATCTTAAGCTTCGTCAATTTGGGCTACCTGAAAGCCCATTTCACATTCATATTGTTCTGGTTGATGATGATCCAAAGGAGTTACAGAATGACCGCAACTAAGTTTTCCCTGATTCCAACGGGGTAAACCTTGATTGTTAGCCAGTAAACAGCCTTGACAGACAGCACTAGCTGATAAGACATTATCATTTGTCAGTACAACGAACATATAACTACTCCCAAGGTTCTCCAATATTATCAACTCCATTGTAAGGGGAAAATTTAGAAATTGACACCCTTTCCCTTAAAATTGCTACATATCTTAAATTGGGTCTAAAACCTGGCTTTTTAAAGCGAAAAGTTTTTGGAGTGAGGCCTAAATCCTCGTTAAAAAAACTACTTTGCCACTTGGAGACCATTCGTGACAAGTTAAGAGAATGAAGCCAATGTCAAGAGGTGTTAAAAAAAGAGTATTAAAGGAAATCCTACCATTATTAAAAGAAAAATGGCACCAAAGAAATCATCGTCTTTTAGGTTTGAGTTATTTGTGGGTTGGTTCTATTAATGGAGTCAAACTACAGATATGGGGAACGTGGCTATTTTATGCCATTTTAATTGATTTAGGAGATGCAATAGCCGATGAACTTTCTTTACCTTTTGACCGTATTTCATTAGAAATGATTTATCGCGGTCTTGATCATTTTGGACTAGCTAATTTTTGCTGATTTTGCAATTTTAACTTGTGAGGCGAAACTGGCTTAACATCTGGCTTATAGCCTTAAATTGTCACGAATGACTCCGAATTAGGAGATAGCTTATCAGTTCAAAAATTGGACAAAATCATTAAAGGCCATGATAGATTATTCTGCTGACGAGATTTTCTGATAAACTCGGAGATATTGTGATCGGACGTAACAGGATTAAGCAACAGTGACAGATACTAATTTAGATATTTTGACCAAACGTGATCCAGCAATGGCTGAGATTATTCAAGCAGAATTGCAACGTCAACGGGATCATCTAGAATTAATTGCCAGCGAAAATTTTACCTCAGAGGCGGTCCTAGCAGCACAAGGTTCCGTCCTAACCAATAAATATGCAGAAGGATTACCTAAAAAACGGTATTATGGTGGGTGTGAATTTATAGATCGTGCAGAACAACTGGCTATTGATCGCGCTAAAGAACTCTTTGGGGCTACCCATGCTAATGTTCAACCCCATTCGGGCGCACAAGCTAATTTTGCGGTCTTTTTAGCTCTCCTGAACCCTGGAGATACCATTATGGGTATGGATCTCTCCCACGGTGGACATTTAACCCATGGTTCCCCCGTCAATGTTTCTGGAAAATGGTTTAAAGCTTGTCACTACGGGGTTAACCCCGACACAGAAAGGCTTGATTATGACCAAATTCGGGAATTAGCCCTCAAAGAAAAACCCAAAATGCTAATTTGTGGCTATTCCGCTTATCCGAGAATCATTGAATTTGATAAGTTTCGGGCGATCGCCGATGAAGTGGGCGCTTATTTAATGGCCGATATTGCCCATATTGCCGGTTTAGTAGCCACAGGCCATCATCCAAGTCCTATTTCTTACTGTGATGTGGTAACCACAACCACCCATAAAACTCTCCGAGGACCAAGAGGAGGGTTAATTCTCACCCGTGATGCAGACTTAGGCAAAAAATTCGATAAAGCTGTGTTCCCAGGAACCCAAGGAGGACCATTAGAACATGTTATTGCAGCTAAAGGAGTGGCCTTTGGAGAGGCACTCAAACCGGAGTTTAAAGCCTATTCAGGCCAGGTTATTGCCAATGCCCAAGCAATGGCGACTCAATTGATGGAGAGGGGCTTTAAATTGGTATCTGGAGGTACAGATAACCATTTAATGTTAGTAGATCTGCGTTCAGTGGGAATGACTGGAAAACAAGCCGATCGCTTAGTCAGTGAGATTAATATTACTGCTAACAAAAATACTGTCCCCTTCGATCCAGAGTCTCCCTTTGTTACCAGTGGGTTACGTTTGGGTTCTCCTGCTTTAAGTTCACGGGGTATGGGAGAAGGTGAATTTAAAGAAATTGGCAACATTATCGCTGATTATTTACTGAGTAAAGGAGATGAAGTGGTCAAACATGACTGTTTGAATCGAGTTAAGTCCTTGTGCGATCGCTTTCCTTTATATCCTCAGATAAAAACTGCTGCTGTTGTTGCATAGGATTATTGACATCCTCCCTCGCCCGACAAGGGCGGGGATTCCCGGTCGGTTTCTGCTTCTTAGTGGTTTCCTTAATTTGAGACAATAAGAATCAAGTTGATTAGATCCCACAGTAAAATAAGACTAACAGCTAAATTTTAAAGTCTTAGGAACTATGTTAAAACATAACTTTGGAAAAGTTTTCCCTATACTCAGTAGATCGAAAACTTAC
>DLXW01000042.1:0-7918 GCA_003448685.1 Cyanothece sp. UBA12306 | reverse complement strand
GATTTTTATCCTATCTTCTTTCCCCCATGCTCCGGTCTCCGAAGCTCCCCCGCAATCCTAACTAGGAGGTTTGTGATCTACTGATACTGTTAGTATTCTGTAGCATTAGGACGACCATGAAAAATCCAACCCTAAATTACTGATTGAACTGCGTCTACCCGCTTTCCTCGGATAGACGTTTCTTAAGTTTTTTTCTCCCGTCAAGAACTTCTCAAGGCCACAATAGGATCAAGTTGAGCCGCTTGTTTAGCGGGAAAAACCCCAAACAATAGGCCAATTCCTCCTGAAACAGTAATAGCAACGATAATAGAAACGGGGGAGATACTGGTAGTCAAAGAAGATACAGCACTAGCAACAACTGTACCACCAATCCCCAGTCCCACGCCGCTAACTCCTCCTAGGGTAGCTAACATGATAGCTTCAATGAGGAATTGGGCTAAAATATCCTTTTCTTTCGCTCCTAATGCCTTTCTCAATCCAATTTCCTGGGTGCGTTCAGCTACGGAAACTAACATAATATTCATCACCCCAATTCCTCCCACCAATAGAGAAATACTGGCGATCGCCGCTAACATTCGAGTTAGTCCCGCATTAGTTTTGGAGGCGGTTTCTAAAACGACATTTTGGGAATAGACGTTGATATCATCTTTAGTGGCGAAAGGATGACGTAAACTGATCAGGTTTTTGATTTGAAACTGTGCTACAGATACGCTATCTTGATTCTGTGCCAATAGAGCAATCAGTGTTAGGGGTATGCCATGGGGAGAAGTATTTCCTCTTAGTTGATGTTCAGCAGTGGTTAGGGGAATAATGACTGTATTATCTTGATTGGAATCAAATAAAGAGCCTTTGGCGGCTAAAACACCAATAATCTCAAAATTCAGGTTTTTGATGCGTATCTGTTGTCCCACGGGATCTTGTTGAGAAAATAGCCTTTGAGCGACTTCTGTACCGAGAACTGCTACTCGGTTACCTTTTCGTAAATCTATATTATTAATAAAACGGCCTTGATCTAGTTGATAATTTCTAACGGCTAAATATTCAGGTGTGCTACCGATAATAGCGTTATTAAATATATTATTACGGTAAGCAATTAAGTTTCTTAAATGGATTTCGGGTGAAACTTGTGTTACTCTTGGAATCAATTTAGCGATCGCTTTAGCATCATCAAGTAACAGAGGTTTTGTTTTGGGGGAGAGATTGCGCCGAACTTGACGATAATTTAAACTAACAAAGATAACATTAGGACCTAAGGACTCAAATTGTTCAGCAGCCATTTTTTGCGCTCCTTGTCCAATGGCTACCATGCCAATTACTGAAGCATTGCCAATTGTAATTCCCAACATTGTTAAGCTACTGCGGATTTTGTTGCTTAACAATGATGATAGGGACATTTTCAGATAATCACGAACATTCATAAGTTTTTAATCATTCAAAGCTAATATTGATATTTTAAGCGTTTATTTTGCTTGAGGTTGAATTAAACAAGGCTAATTCAACCCGAGGATTATTAATTGCTTAAATAACTCTTCATAACCATTTTTCCCTGGCTGGTTAGTTTAAATTCTACCCCACGCCAGATCACAGTTCTTTGGGTAAAAGATAATGCCCAAAAAACTAAACCTATCAGATCACGAAAAGGCAATAAATAGAGACTTTTAATTGCTTCAATATCTTTCATTTTCCCAGAAGTAATTGCTGCGGTGATCAGACGAATAATAATTGCTCCTATGAGGATAACTACGCCGATGCTATCTCCACGAATTAATGCTAAGAAGAAAGCAAAGGGAATAGTACGAATCAGAATGGTTGCAATAAAGGGAGCAGGTTTAGCTAAATAAGTATTTTGATCCCAATAGACTTGATGAGTCCACCAATTACGCCAATTTTTCAGGTCTACAACTGCATCAATAATATAAGGTAAAAGTACCATTTTTTTACCAGAAGTCCAAACTCTTCGACCTAATTCATAGTCTTCTACCAGATAATCTGCCAAACTTTCTAAACCGCCTAATTCTTCTAAAGTTGAGCGTCTGATGGCAATTGACGGGCCTAAACAAGCGTTAGAAGCTCCTGTTACCTCAGCAAAAATAACACTGGGCATAAAGTCGGTATTCATGGTTAAAAGTTCCATTTTCTCGAACCAGCGATCGCCTCGTGTTACTTTAAATAAAGTACAAACACATCCCACTTCAGAATCAGCTAAAGGAGCCACAATATTTGTCAGATAATCTGGTTTTAAATTGGTGTCACTATCACTAATAATAATAATTTCATGACGAGCTTCTTTGATGGCTCCTAACAGGTTATTAACTTTACCGTTTGCACCTGCTTCAACTGTACTAAGAACCACGGAAATACGATCTGAACCAAATTCTTCTTGGATTTCTTTGATGATAGGAAAAGCGGGATCTTGGGGATCTTGAACTGAGTAAATAACTTGATATTCAGGATAATTTTGGGTGGCAATTGTCTGTAAATTTAGTTTTAGATCTTTTTCTAAACCCCTTACTGGTTTGAGAACGGTTACTGGGGGAGTAAAATTATTAGGAGCTTTTCGATTAGATTTTTTGAGGAAGCTTTGCACTGTCCAAACTGTTATGATTGAGAAGACAGAACCTGCTAAAATTGGTACTAAACAGAGAATTTGTAAGAGATCAGATAGACTAAACATTAATTGATTTGTTCCTCACACAAGATATTGAATGGCTTTGGTTTACTATCAAGTTAGACAAATTATAGCTAAAATAGATTTATTTTGTAATTAATCAATGGATTTAACAAAAATGTCAAAATAAGTCTTCTATATCGATAGGTTAGTTGGTGTAGTTTACAATCAGGTGCAATATCTGAGTAAACGATATTAAGGTTCGAGCTATTAAAGGTTGGGCTGAGGAGAGATATATTTGCCAGAAATCATCCCACGACGTAAAGGGGTTAATTCTTCAGTATGATATTTTCATGCAGAAGTTAATCATTTTAGTATATCAGACCGCCTAACAGCATAAAGCCACGAATCACATTTACAACAGTTTGCCAGTCATTTATCCCGAATTTAGTGGTAAATTTAAGCAGTAAAATGCTGATAAAGTAGTTGGATATAAATATAATCAACTGTCTTAAGAAATATAAACAAGCTGTAACCCCTTTCCCTGCTGACTTTACAGTAAAGTTTATTTTTGTCTAGGTACTTAGTAAGACAGAAAGTCAATAGCTTAATTCAGCTATAAATTGATTGTCTTGTCTAAGATGAGTTATTTTATTGAGAGTTGGTTGTGAGGTAGTCAGTGTTAAAAGTTCAATTGTCTCAAAGGTTAGTGGATCAATTACCCAAGTCCAATAATTGGTTATTGTTAGGTTTATGGGTAGTTATTGGAGGGATTCTGCGATTTACTCAACTAGCAGCTAAACCCCCTTGGACAGATGAATTTGCAACCATGGTCTTTAGTTTAGGTAATAATTTTAATTCGGTTCCGCTCAATCAGGTAATACCGATTGATGTCCTGTTGCAACCGCTTCGATTTAATGCTGACGCAGGAGTTAGTGATGTAGTTTCCTTAATTTTGCAAGAAGATAATCACCCTCCACTATACTTTGTTTTGGCACATTTATGGACTAAATTGTTTCCTCCTTTAGGGGAATATGTAGATATTTGGATGATGCGATCGCTCCCTGCTTTATTGGGAATTTTATCAATTGTTGGTGTTTATTTTTTGGGAAAAATTGCCTTTCGTTCTCCCCTGATCGGCCAAATCAGTGCGGTTTTAATGGCAGTCTCTCCCTATGGGATTTTTCTGGCACAAGAAGCACGACATTATACTTTATCAATTCTTTTTGTTATAGCTTCTTTGACGTGTTTAGTAGTAGCTATAAATCATGTTTTTAATGCAAAAAAAATACCTTTTTGGTTAGTTTTATTATGGATATTTATTAATGGATTGGGCTTATCAGTTCATTTCTTTTTCGGGTTAACTTTATTAGCTGAAGGCATGACTTTGTCTTTTCTGATTTATCGCCAATTAAAAACAGAAAAGTCTCAATTAAGATTAAGCAAAAGTAATCTATTTAGTCTTAGTTTAGTTGTTTTAGGAACAATGACGACGGGTTTAGTCTGGATGGGGATTATTATTTCCCAAGGGTATGGCAATAATATGATCACTTGGATTCATCCTCTAGAGCATATTTTATATTTAATTAGTCCCCCCTTTCAATTGTTGGCAGTTTGGGTTCCAATGATTTCTTTATTACCTGTTGAATCATCGTCTATTCCCATCGTTATTATTTCTGCATTAATTCTTTTATTGTTTTTTATTTGGATGATTCCTTATGTTGTTCAAGGTATTAAAAAAGGGTTACAATTAAATACTTATAACTTGCAATTAAGAATATTAATGATCTTTATTTGTAGTTCTATCCTTCTATTTCTAGGCATTACCTATATTATTGGATTAGATATTACTCGTGGTGCGCGATATAGTTTTGTTTATTTTCCGGCTGTTATGGTGATAGTTGGTGCTAGTCTCGCTATGTTTTGGAATGATTTAAAACCAGATCAAAGGATAATTTTGAATAAACCTAATTTCCATCCTATTTTCTGGGTAAAAACCCTTTATTCTAAACTAAATAGTAATGGAAAGTTAGCAGTTTATGCTGTGGTTTTTATGGGGATTTTAGGAGCAATTACGGTTTTAGTTAATTTGGGATATCAAAAGTATTATTTACCCGATCGCTTGGTTGCTGTAATTAAAGAGACAGCATCCCATCCTGTGTTAATTGCTACTACCCATAAAAGTTTAGTTCAGACAGGAGAAACTATGGGTATTGCCTTAGAATTAACCAAAAGTTCCGAGTTACAAGATACTTCATTTCTCTTAGCGCATCAAACAAAATTAAATGATCCTCAAGTAACTCAAATTCTTGAAGAAGCTGTACAAAAACTGAACCATCCTCTTGAAGTTTGGACAGTTAATTTTCATGGTTCTATTGACTTAAATCATTGTAGTCTTGATGACAAAAAGTATCCTTATATTAATGGTTATGGTTATCAACGTTATATTTGTCAATAAGAGATTATAGCACTAAGCGCAATTTAGAATTTAGAATTTAGAATTTAGAATTTAGAATTTAGAATTTAGAATGAAGAATTTAGAATGAAGAATTAGGAGGCGATCGCTTCTCAACGAAATTCCATTAAACGGCTAAAAACCAAGCCGAGCCTTATTTTTAGAAATTAAAAGCAATAATAGTTGACTTTTTTTCGAAAATATCCTCTCAAATTCGTCTCTTATTGAATATAATAGAGAAAGATACGAGTTAATCTTTTTTTTGAGAGAGAATAACTAGGAGTTATTAAAAAATGGATATCTTACATACAAAAGGGAAAATAATAGAAGGACAGTTGATTTTAGATGATTTTCAAAATAATTTACCAACTAATACAGAAGTAGAAGTGATTATCTTTATTAAAGGAGCAACCAAAAAAAAAGAATTTGAAGCAGCAAGACAAGAAATGCAGAAGACATTTAAAGATGCAGGAATTAAAAGCCGAGAACAAATTCTAGAACTAATTCAAGATGTAAAAAAGGAACTTTTTGAAGAGCGCTCTAGATAAATGAGAATTTTTTTAGATACTAATATTTATATTATCGGTCAATTATTGACTTTATCTCCTGAAGAAAAATTATTAGAATACTTGGGTTTTTATAGTGAGGATGCTCAAGCAAAAAAAGCTCAAGTAGAGGTAATTATTTCTCAAGAATTAATCTCTCAGGTATTAAGAGTAGGAAAAAGATTGCAGAGCAAAGATTGGGCCAGCAAATTAGTTGACCAAATTTGGTGTAATTTAAACTGCTTGTTTATCCCAGAAACAAGTGAAATGCAAACTGAAGCTAGACAGCTTTTAAAGACTAAATTAATTCCCTCTGAAGATATTTTTATTTATTTGACAGCTAAATACGGAAAAGCAGATTATTTTGTGTCTGGAAATCGAGAGTTAATTCAATCTATTGCGGATTTTGAATGTTATACAGTACAAGATTTTCTTAAAAAAATAAAACTTTAATCAGTATATTTATGGTGAATATTATCTAGTGGAGATTTAATAGTTTTTCTAACAAACTCTAAGAATATAGCTTATTTTTTTTGTCCGTACAATAATAAATATAATCTAAAGTTTCGAGGATAATCTCAACAAATCAAACAACCAATGCTAAAATCATTAATAATTCCTTGAGGGTCAAACAATTGCAGATTGCCGAGGGCAGATTGTAGATTGATTCATCTTTTAAAACAAGAGATTATTCTAACTCAATTTTCAATCTGTCGGTCAATTATTAATTAATTAAGTATTATTTCATCAAAACTTATGTTTTTTTTGAATATTTTTCTTCTTTCAGAATAATTTCAAGATAATTATTGAACTGGACAACAGATATGCAAACCAAACAACATTATTTAAGTTTATTTCCTGAATTACAAGAACTAGGGTATAGTCAACTTATTGAAGAGTTGGAAAATAATCAGAAGAAAACAACAACTATTGCTTGGTTGTTAACCTTATGGGATGAAGATTCTGATTTAGAATTTGCTGAAAATCTAGTACAACTTCCACCATTTGAGCTAGATGATTTGGAATGGGAAGAGGAGATGAAACTTTTAGAGCAAGCTTCCTTACTCAATAAAAATAATCCAAATTTCAAACAAACAATTGATCAATCAAACCAAGAAACTCAGGGTTTAGGAGAAATTACTACTACAACGATAACCAAATCTACTGGACTCTGAAAAAAAAAAGACTCTATTTTTATACAATAGAGTCTTTTTTTTTTCTAGAAGCTGTTATTTCCTAACAACTCGTAATATTCATCAGGATCTATCCCATTGGGTAATTCACTGATGTCCTCACAATTACGAATAGCTGCTTTTTGTCTGGCTGCTCGTTTTGCTTCCTCCTGTTCACTCGCTTCTTGTTTCCTCTTTTCTTCCATTTGAGTATAGGTCATTCCTGTTAGTTCTAAATATCTGGCATCAAGTTTTTTTCGATTATTTACCTCTCTTATTTTTTGTTCTTCAAGACGATCTATGGCAGAGCGAGACATTCCGTATTCTAGCAATTTTTTTCGATGCTCAGGCTTCATTGTCCCATCAATATTATAGTTTTGTTTATCCATAAAACTCCAAGAATCATAAGGCATGGGCATAAGACTGTCTCCTTAATTTATTAACTACATCTTCAATTAATAGCAACCCATGTTAACCTTAAAACATTTCGATACCCGAAACGGAAAATGGATTGAGATTCCTAACTCTGACCAGAAAACTCGTCAAGAGTATCCTACTGTTATTTTAGAAGAAAAATCAGAAAATACCCTATTTGAAGCATTTCTTAAGCACAAATTTCCTGACTCAGATTATGGGGAACAGTTATCAATTGGTCAAATCGATGAAGTTAGCACCCCTCAAGAATTATTACCGGATAATCATCCCAATGATGATGTATTATTGCTATCAAGTAAATCTCGTTTAATTTATGGTCCACCGGAACTTAAAGAATTAATTAATACTCTAAACCCTGACCCCATGCACAATGGGGCTTACGGATCTATCTTCTTAGGAAGCTGCGAGAACAACTACCAAGGAAAAGTAAAATATTTAGTTGTTGATGATCTTACCGGAGAAAATGGAGGATACATTGATAACGAACAAGCCGGGAAATTGGTAGGGGATTGTCATGGGAAAATTTCTCCTAAATTCGCCCAGGAATTATCTTCTACAACCAATCATGTACTCCAATTCAGATTAGGCAATCTTGAAGATAGCTTATATGCAAAGGGGACTCTAGCCCCCAAAGACTTTGCCCACCAATTTAAAGATCCACAACAGGCAGCGAATGTGGCATTTATAGCAACCGCCAGGGCGG
>DLXW01000034.1:3943-18498 GCA_003448685.1 Cyanothece sp. UBA12306 | reverse complement strand
TAGGGGCTGACTTTGACTGAGTTTATTAATAAATTGAACTACGTTGGGTTGTACTGTTTCATAAGCTTCTCGCAATTCTGGGCTATTTTTAACCGACATTAAATGACCAATAATTCCCCAAGTCCAGGTTAAGCTTTCTTCAATTTCTGTTAACGGTTCCACTAACCCTTCCCAAGTAGGGGTTACATTAGCTTCTAAATGATTTAACTGAGAGTCTAAATTGTGTAATAATTCGGTTATGGCAGGAACTACTTGATCAGATTTAATTTCCTTAAAAGGAGGTAATCCTTTACCAATGAGTAAGGGGTTATGGGTTACAGTTGGGTTGGTCATTGTTTAAGTTATCTCAAGTTTAAGGTCTTATTTAATATAATTTAACAAAATGTCAGGATAATTCCCCAACTAAAATCTCCACAACTAAAAATAAACAAAGGAATTAGTTAAAAGTAACTTCTTGTAGCTCTTCTTGCTCAATTTTTTCCTCAGATTCTAAATCTAGTGCCGATCTACTCGGAGTAGGTGGAACTAAACCTTCAACTCCATTGATCACTCCACCGATAACAGGAACTTCCGCTTCTGTAAATTGATTAATAGTTTCATTCAACAAACTAGAACGGGTATAACCAGGTCGTGTTACTAAGATTACTCCATCAGTCAAAGGTTCGAGTAATAGAGCATCATTAGAACGAGATAAAGAGGGACTATCTATAATTACTAGATCAAAACGTCCACGGGCATCCTTGAGGACTAATTGTAGTTCACTAGATTCGATAATTGCTGCTGCCTGTCGTTGGGGTCCTGGACTCGGTAGGATGTAGAGATTGGTCACTGAGGGAACCAATTGAATTGAACTACCGCGATCGCCATAATAACGCAATGGTTCTAAATCAGCTTCAGGATCTTGTGTTACATCCAACCATTTAGCTTTAGAAGGAGCTCTGAGGTCAGCTTCCATCAATAAAGTCCGTTTTCCAGCATGGGCTGAAGCAATGGCCAAATTATAAGCTGTAGTACTCTTACCTTCTTCATTACTAATACTAGTAATCAGAATTACATTAGAAGTATCTGGAGTTAAACGTCTTATATTACTGCGAAATCGTTCATAAAAACTTAAATCAGACCCATCTCCTTCCAATAGGATCGGACTTTCATCTTCGCGTAACAAAGAATTATAGATAAAGGGTAATTGTCCGAGTAAAGGAATTTCCTGTCCCGACATAGCTTCTCGCAATTCTTCGGGGGTATGTAAGCGATCGTCAATCAAAGCCAATAACAGAATAACTCCGGCTGCGGCCACAATGCCAATACCGCCACCGGCCAGAATGATCAGTAAGCGGTTTTTTGGTTCTGGCGTATAGGGTCGACTAGGCTGGTAGGTAGCTGGAAGTGCTATGGTCAAACTACCAACAGTTTCTGCTTCTGCTGATTGGGCATCCACTAAAGCTGTCAAGATATTCTGGTAAACAATCCTCTGAAATTCCACCGCTTGTACCAGTTGAGCTTGTTGCAATTGTTTATCAGGGAATTTTTCATATTGTTCTCGTAGCTTTTTCTCGGTATCGACCACAGATTGTAATTGCTTAACTAATCCTTGCTGCTGGGTTTCTAAGGCTAAAAGTTGATTAGCTAATTGTTGTCTTTGGGGATCTAAACTACTATCTTGACGAATTTGTTCGAGGGGAAGGGGAGTTAAATTCTGCGCTCCTATCAATTCTTGCGCTCTTTTTTTGAGGAGACTTTCACCTACCTTTTTCTCTTTGAGCAATTTAACAATAACCGGATGTTCTGGTTTCAAATCTAATTGTCGACGTTCAAGTTCGAGTTCTATTCCGGCAATTCTGGCTCTAAGGTTAGCAAGAATTGGATCAGCGCTTAGGGCAACAGAAGTATAAGCTTGTCTGGGGTTTAATCCTAATTGTTCTCTTAAGCTATTAATACGACCTTCAACTTCTTGCAGACGTAATTGTAGTGTTCTTTGTTGTTGTTGTGCATTGGTAATTCCACTAAACAGACTGCCATCTTGGATCGCTAGTAAATCCGAACCTTCCTTACTTATATAGCGATAGAAGCGGTTTTCTGCTGTTGTTAAATCTTGTTGCACTTGGGACAGTCGGGTGCTGAGTCCTTCAATGCGACTCCGTAATTCTGAAGTATTAAGCCAACGACTATAATTGACCATTTCCTTCATTAAGGTTCCCAAAATCAGGGTTGATCGAGTCGGGGATTGTTTATCAGTATATTCAAGGATAATTACTTGTGATTGAGCCTGATTAGTGTCTTTGTCTTTGTCTTCTTCTTCTTCCTGTCCAGGGAATACAATCTTGAGATTTCGATCACGAATATCACGAACTTCTGCAATATCGAGTTTTAATTGATCCATAACTCCCCTGAGTACCTGTTCTGAGAGGAGCATCCCTTTGCTAATTGAGCGGCCTTGAGCTTGTAATTGAGTACCTGTACTCGTAAAAGCTGGTGGGGGTTTACGAAAAGTTAGTTGCCCTATGGCTTTATAAGTAGAGGGAGGAGGTGGAGGGGTCGGTTGCATCGCCACTACACCTGAGATCCCTAAAGCTGTCAAAAAAGCTAGAAATCCAAACCATTTATTCTGCTCGAAAGAAATAAAAAATCTGGTAACAATAGGGGGAGCCATAGATTTAGCAATAAGATTTATAGATATATTATTATTTTAAACTAAGATTGGAAATGACCACTGCCATTATGCTGAACATAGCCAGAGGTTAGTTATTATCGAAACGATCTGCTAAATTCAAGAAAAAGCTAGTAAAACTGAAAATATCTCGGATGGGACGGGTCAAAATTCTGAAAGCAGCAAAGACTTTCCCTAATAAGGTGCGACTAACAACGATTACATCTTGGTCTTTTAGGGTAACGTACTGGGTCACATCCAAGCCCTGAACAGTTTGAATGGCATTCAATCCTTGGGTAACTACTTTACCCTGTTCGGGGTCAAATCGCAGTAGTGTTACTTCTTGTTTGTTAAGTAAAGGTATCGTTGGTGGTAAGTTAGCTACAGCGTCAAGAAAAGTGCTACCATTGGGCAGTCTCAGATTGCGGATTGACAATCCCCCTGATCCTTCATTGGGAACTAAAACACGAACAATAATTGCTGGTTGGGCTAGGTTAGTTTGAGAAATCAAGTTCTGGTCGTAATCTTTTTGTCCAGCTTCGAGTTTAGATACAATTATCGTATCTCCTCCCTGTAACCGAAATTCTGGCAAGCTTTTTCCTTCCACTAAAGGACTATAAAGGTCAACCTTTTCTTCAAGTTGTGTCCCATCGACCAAACGACGGCGCACAATTACTGAGCGCAAATCTGCTCTGGGACTACTTCCTCCAGCACCTAGTAAAACATTATTCACAGTGACTCCAGGGGCGAAAAAATAATACCCTGGTCGAGAAACTTCCCCTAACACCGTCAGTCGAACTGGCCGAGGTGTATTGAGGGCTGCGATTACTTCGGGTTCTTCTTGTAGATAACGTTGTCCTAATTCATAGGCTACCTTAGTTTGCACTTCATCTAGGGTTAATCCCACTAGGGAGATTTTTCCCAAGAACGGAACCCTAATTTGACCTTCAGGATCAATGTTTCCGCCAAAATTAAATTCAGGGAAATCTTGAACAATGACGTTAATACCATCGCCGATGGCTAATCGATACAGGTTAAACTGTTCGGACTGATTAATATCAAAAAGGGGAGGGGAATAGCTATCGGGGGGAATGTCTCTATTTCTAAAGGTAGATGGAGGAGACTGGGGCGGCAACAATTCTATGGATTCTGGAGTGGGAGTCTGACTCAAACCTTTGTATTTTGCTATTCCTTGTTCAAAACTCCATAGGGCTATTCCACTAGATATAGTATAGAAAACTGAGGCCATCAAAGGTTTAAATCGTCTGAGGCGATTATTTTTACTGCTTTGTGTTTTCTGTTTTCTGCCTTGTTTGATTGGGCAATTGATCAATCCAAACATAATTTTATTAAATTGCTAACGCTAAAAAAATTGTTTATCAAGATTTATTTGGACTTTTTCTGCTAAAGATTGAGCAAATTCTTTTATTTCCTTGACATTGCTTAGGGGTTCAACGGGAATTTTTAAATATACTGCTATCCAAGGTACTCTTTGACGACGCAATTGTGCAATCTGATCTTGCCAAAACCAATGATATGATGCAAAATTGCCGCTTTTGGGCCAGGCGTACCATTGGACTATAGCAGCTGTTTCTTTGTTCCATCCTCTAAAGAATCGAGCCTTAACCTGATGTGATGAACCTTCTGATGCTTTAAATTTGAGGATGGTGTGAGAGTCTGTTTTCCATTTTTCTAAGCCCTGAATATCTGTCCATTCAACATTAGGATAGTTTTTATAGTAATTTTGGGGCATCAGCATTAGGGTAATAGGAGTTTGACCTTCTTTTTCTATAATTTGCCATGACCACTTATTACCACCAATTCTGACTTCTTCTTGCTTAATTGTTGTCCATCCTGGTAAGGATAGGCCATCGGTTCTAATTTTTGCTAGTTGTTTAAGTTCTGTTACAGGGGGTAAATCTGCCCAAGACCATTTTCCTGTTAAGTAACCTGGAATTGCTGCGATCGCAATGGTTAGACTAAGCAGGAAAACAATTATAATCTGAGCTAGGGATATTTTTCTGGTTCCCTTAGATAAATCCATTGGGAAATTAAGTTTAGATTTAAAACTATTCATGGTTATTCTCAGTATCTAAAATTGTTGTTTTTTCAGGTTTTGTCGTCATTTTATCTAACATTTGGTTGAAAAATACTACCACTAATAATAGTAAAACAGAATAAAGATCTCCACCTGTTCCCTCATGGAGACTAACGAAAGCTCTTTCATTGTCATAACCATGGAATAAAGATAGTAATGTATTGCGAATAATATTGGCAATAATACTAATAATAACTGAGCCACTTAATAAGGTGATAATTCTTTTTTTGTTGTTTAAATTACCTGTCCAATGTAGTAATAATAAAGCTACATAAAAACTCGTAAACATCATTTTTAAACCGGCACAATAGGGAGCTACCTCGACAAATCTCCCATTAACTGCTAGGTAAATTTGATCAACTCTGACATCGAGTCCCAATTGCATTAAAATGAATCCTGCTACGTTAGCAATAAAAGTTTGTAGGGGTAAGGTATAAGGGGTTAATAGATAAGGGATGGAATTAGGAGTGGACAGGAATATTAATATTAAGGCAAAACCATTTAATTTAAACCCAGCTATTCCTTTGAGCCAAAGAAAAATACCAGCTAAGATAATAGGAAAGGATAAATTAACTACTTCAACTGAACCAGTAATATAACAGATAATTCCTAATAATAAAAGAACGCCCCCCAAAGGATGACTTCTATTGGCTAATTGTTGCCATTCTTGACGATTTTGTCCAAAAATAATGTAGGCTGCATAGGGTAAGCCAATTAAACCATGACTGAAGTATTCGTGTTCAATACTAATGTTTTTATTGAGCCATCCATCAACCCAATGGATTAGTATTGGTCTGTAAAGAACAATTAATAAAGTGGCAATTACAAAGTTACCTAAGTTCCGTTCTATAAATGATGGAAGTTTTTGAACAGATTGCATATAATCCTCCTAAATCTATATAATAAATTTTAAAAATATTTATTTAATTAAAGATAATTGTTCCACTACTAATTCAATCTGTTCCATATTTAAGCCAGGATACATGGGCAAAGATAAAATAGTTTCACAGAGCTTTTCAGCCTGGGGAAAATCACCCAATTGATATCCTAAAGCTTTATAAGCAGGTTGTAAATGACAAGGAATGGGGTAGTGAATTCCTGATTGAATACCTTGCTCTTTGAGGTATTCTTGCACTGATTCACGGGTTAAGCAACAAGCCTCATTAATCTGAATCACATAAAGATGATAAACATGACCAACGTTGCTAAAATTTTCTAAAGGAGTGATTCCTTTTTCTGCTAAAGATTGTAACAGGTGATCATAGTATTTTGCTGCTTGATTACGCTGTTGATTCCATTGCTCTAAATGGGGAAGTTTAACTTCTAGGATAGCTGCTTGTAAGGTATCAAGACGACTATTAGTTCCCTGTTGGGTGTGATAATATTTGCTCGGGGCTCCATAATTGCGTAAAGTTCTAACATTTCGGGCTATTTCTTCGTTAGAAGTGATTAACATTCCCCCGTTGCCAAAAGCTCCCAAATTTTTACTAGGATAGAAACTAAAGGCTGCTGCTATCCCCACTGAACCAGCGAGATAACCATCCCGATGAGCTAGATGGGCTTGGGCTGCATCCTCAAAAATGATTATATTATGGCTTTGGGCAAAGTCTAATAACTCTCTGGGAGATACCATTTGTCCATAGAGATGAACGGGAACAATAGCTTTAGTGCGAGGAGTAAGGACTTTAGCCGCATAATTTAAGTCAATCAGAGCAGTTTTAGGGTCGCAATCTACTAGAATAGGAGTTGCTCCACTTTGAGTTACTCCAATAATTGTGGCGATAAAGGTATTAGCGGGAACTAAAACTTCATCCCCTTCTCCTATACCACAAGCTTTTAAACCTAAGGTAATGGCATCGGTTCCCGAGGCAACCCCTACACCATAATCAACCCCACAGGCTTTAGCAAAAGCTTTTTCAAAGGATTGTAGAGCTTCCCCTAGGATAAAATCCCCTCGTTGGATTACTGTTTGTATGGCTTGATTAATGGCTGTTTCTAGGGGTTGATGTTGAATTTTGAGATCGACAAATGGAATTTTGATGGGTAACGGTATCATTAGATGGTTAAAAATAAAGTATTAAAGGGAAGATTAGAATGTCTAACCAAATTTTTCTTAAGTTTAAACCTTAGCGATGAGTTTTGGGATCTAGAGCATCCCTTAAACCATCTCCAATATAATTGATACTCAAAACCGTGAGAAAAATTGCTAATCCTGGAAACAAGGCCATATGAGGAGCCCAAGTAAGATAATCTTTAGCTTGGAATAACATTTGCCCCCAAGTTGGCACATCAGGCGGAAATCCTAAGCCTAAAAAACTTAAAGTAGATTCAGTAATAATACCATTACCGACGGCTAGGGTAGCCGACACAATAATTACACTCAGAACATTGGGCAGAAAATGAATTAGAATTAGACGCTGGGGACTTGCTCCCAAAGCAATGGCAGCAATGGTAAATTCCATTTCCCGTAATTTTAAAACATTTGCCCTCACCAGTCTGGCCACAGACATCCAATTAAGTCCTCCAATGACAATAACCACTAAGATAAAGATTCCCAATTCGGGTCCGGCGATCGCCTTGATAGTATCCCGAAATAAATAAACTACTAATAGTAATAAGGGTAATTGGGGCAGGGATAAAAATAAATCTGTTAAGCGCATTAACAAAATATCTATGACACCGCCATAAAATCCGGCGATCGCCCCAATAGCCGTCCCTAAAAAAATAGCTACTGCCATGGCTGTAATACCAACTGTTAAGGAAATACGGCCTCCAAATAACACTCTGGCGAGTTGATCCTGTCCGAGATCATTGGTTCCAAAAGGATGATCCCAACTTGGAGGGGTAGAAGCGCGATTAAAATCTATGGCATCAATGGGGACTTGGTAAAATAAGGGGCCAATAACAATAGCAAGAATTATTAGGGTTAACATACTTAAACCCAATATAGCCAGGCGATCGCGACAAAATTTTCGCCAAGCATTAGACCAAAGATTATTTGAATAATTACTTGTTTTTAGCAGCAAAATAAATCTAAGTTTCTTAATTATCCTTTTATTTTGAGCTATTATAAACTTATTTAAACAACTTTCCTAACCAATTCCAAAATTTAATAATCCATTCTTCTAACCATAATATAATCAGATCAAGCAATTCTAAAACATAAACTAAAGGATGTTTAACATAACCCGTTGACTGTGCTTTAGTCTCAATCCAATCTGGTGATATTTGCTGGTAATTATCCTGAGGTTGAGGTTCACTTAGAGAATAAGACAAAGAAACTTTAGTGACTGATTTTTGTATATGTTTGGTCTTTTCTATTTTTTTGGTAATAGGTTGAGGTTTGGTAATAGTTTTAGATCTATTTCTATTTCTATTTCTATTTCTATTTTTAAGTTGAGGTTTAACGTTTTTTTGTCGAGATTTTCTAGGTTCAGGAGATGAAGCAGAAGTTTGGGTTAAAATAGGAGGAAATTGGGGATCTGAAATTTGTTGGATATTAGGGGATGTTTCTTGATATAAATCATCCCAAGATAACCAAGGATCGTCTATTTTTTTGAATAACACATTACCAGGTGGTAAATTAGAATTAGATTGGGGGTTTTCCTGTATTTTTTGATCAACATTAGTTCCATAAAAAAAATAATCAATTGCAGCTAAAATAAGCATTTTTATTGTAAAAGGATCAGTATTTTGATCTTGTAGATATTCCTTTTTTAAAAATGATTCTATACTAATAACTTCTACATCTTGATGATTAACTATTAAAGAAGATTCTCCAAATAGGTTAATTTTAATAGCTAGGGAACTGGTTTGAACCCATTCCATGGTTTGCCAAAACCATCCCACAGGAGGTAAGACATTCTTAGCAGCTACCTTTTTGTCATTTTCTAGGGATGGTAAATTAGCTGAGGAGTCATGGGAAGAAGTAACTTTTGCCAGTCGTTTTCGGGCAGTGCTTCCTGCTTGAACTGCGAGGTATACTGGATAAATCAAGAGTTGTATTCCCCATTTTGCTGCCAACTTCAGGTGTCTTGCACTACGATAGATTTGATCGCCTAACTCAACTGATTGACGATTCAAAAAGTTAAACAGTCTGCTTTTGTAGGTATTACTGCTAGAAGGGGGCATAATAAAATTGCTAACCTTAGTTGTTTTTTATTATGCCTGAAACCCGTCTTTTTTGCATGACTAAATTTTATCAATCAATATTCTAAGTTAAAGGAACTCCTTTTTGAGAGAGTAATTCGCGAACATCAACCAGAACTGGAAATATTTCTTGATTCCAGTCTCCCCCTTGAAGATCATAAGCTTTTTGTTCAGCTTCAACAATCATTTTATCTTCTGCAAAAATAACATTAGTAAAATAACGCATTAAAGGCCATAAAAGATTAATTAATCCTGGTATTTTAGGTTTACGAATCATCAACATTCCGAAACTATGATTCTTTTTTTGTTCTTGATCAACAGGTATATAAGCAACCCAAAGATCAAGCAGAGGTTCATCAGAACCTGGAGGGCAAACTCTTAAAGTTTGATAGGGATATTCTGTCGTAATTGTCATCACATCAAAATCATAATCTTCTGAATCTGATTCTGGTTTTCTTCCCGCAGCTAAAACTAATTTAGCACTGGGATGGGGTTCACCCCTAAACTTAAATTTAGCTTCTACCCAATTATCTCCTTTAGAGTTTTCTAATAGGGTTGGTTTCACTTTTCCCATGAATCTACGATGCAAAAATTGGTGGTTCATGTCCATTAAGTTTTCTTTAAGAAATGAATAATGGCAATTAACAAGACGGGAAAAATACATGGTTTTATAGTCAGAACTAAACCAATTTTTGATATCAGGAAAAGGTACGGTTTCTGCTAATTTTGCTGTTCCAGGAAACACGAAAATATGACCATAAGCTTCTCGACAAGGATAACTTTTTACTCCCTTTGGTAGAGGACATCCTTCGGGTAAATAGGGAACTTTTACTACTTTTCCTGTTTGGTTATATTCCCAAGCATGATAACTACATTTAATTGTGTTTTGACAAACTATACCCATACTAAGGGGAATTTGTCGGTGCGCACAACGATCTTCAAGAGCAAAAACTTGCTGAGATTTTGTACGAATTAAAACTATAGGATCTCCACCAAAACTTACTGCGTAGGGTTTTTCTACTTTAACTTCTTTTGTTTGTGCTAAAGGATACCAAAAGTTAGGATTTAAACCTATTTTTCTTAAGTCTGATGAAACTTTTACAGAATAATTATTGTCTGGTAAATGAGTAATTTTTTGATTAGTTTGCACCATAACTTAATTAACACTCCTATTAATTTTTACACCACAAATTTTCCTCTCTAAATTAATTTAGAGAGCAACGTCCCCAAAATTATATAGTCTTTTTCTAAAATTAGGTGTAATAGGCTATTTGATTTACAAAGCTTAATATAGTTTTGGTCAATTTTTTTGGCTATTGATCAAGCAACTTTACCATAAAAAGCAATTTCTTGCTTGGTTTGCCAAGCCCACATTTGATCTCCTAAAGAAAAATGCCACCATTCCCCAGGATGGCGAGAAAATCCAGCTTTGATCATAATTTTATTTAATATTTCCCTTCGTCGATGATAAGTATATTCAGTTTCATTCTTACTATTAGCATAATAATTAGGTTGCGATCGCTCGGACAATTCGTCTATTTCTCCTCCCATATTAATAGCTTTTCCAGTTTGATCAACTAGGGTAATATCAACTGCTGCACCCGTACTATGGGGTGGGGGAGTGGCTGGATTTTCGCTAGGAATTGCCCAAATTTGATAGACTTGTTCCCAGATATTTTGTTTCTGTTGGTCTGATAATTTTTCTAGATTTAATCCTTGTTTTTCTAACACTAAATCAAAGGTATAATCTACCATGAATTGTTGTACTTCTACCGGTCGATAAGCATCAAAAATTTGAATTTTCCACTGAGGATATTCTTCTTGTAAATAAGTTTGAGCAGTTAATAAAGCAGCAACAATTCCTTGACGTAAATAATAAGGAGATTTCCCATTATAATTTGCTCCTAATTTTTCATAAGGATGAGGAGATTCTCTGACAAATTTTTCTAAGGGAATAGTAACTAAAGGTTCACCACAGTCTTGAATAGGGATATTATGATAAGGTTTCATTGATTGTTGAATTATTCTTGAAGAATAAAGTTGGTGGTTTCCTTTGGCAAAAATTCCTCTCGAAGGTTGGTAATTCTTTGATACTCTTTCCTTTATAGCATGATTTTGGAGATTAATAGATTAAATATCTGGTAAAAAACGATTAAAAACAGGATCTTTCTCGATCAATGACCTGAAATAACTAAGATTTACCCTTTTTATTGCAAAATATCTTCTATATTCAATAATAAACTAGTATTTTAATAATAATTAAGAAATTTTTAATTTTGACTATTGCATTTTGCTCAAAGACCTGTATGATTTAAACATAGACTTTAAGCTATGGAATAAAATAGACAATAGTTTTTCTTCTATGTAAAGATTAATGCACATTCCACTTAAAACAGATTAATGAGCATAACTAACAAAATCCATTTTAGAAACATCAAAGGGGATATTTTCGGGGGAATAACGGCTGCGGTAATTGCCCTACCCATGGCCTTAACCTTCGGGGTTGCATCCGGTGCGGGGGCATCGGCTGGGCTCTGGGGAGCGATTATCATCGGCTTTTTTGCTGCTTTATTTGGGGGAACTCCCACCCTAATTTCCGAACCCACCGGTCCAATGACAGTGGTAATGACTGCCGTAATTGCTAATTTAACGGCAGCAAACCCTGAAAATGGACTAGCTATGGCTTTTACCGTAGTCATGCTGGCGGGAGTTTTCCAAATTATGTTTGGGGTTTTAAAACTGGGTAAATATGTTACCCTGATGCCCTATACAGTGATTTCGGGCTTTATGTCAGGGATTGGCGTAATTCTAATTATTCTGCAAACCGCACCCTTTTTAGGACAAGCTAGTCCGAAAGGAGGAGTCATTGGAACAGTACAGAATTTACCCCAATTGCTGGGTAATATTAATCCCATAGAAACCTTATTAGCAGGTTTAACGGTTGCCATTCTGCTGTTTTATCCGAGTAAGTTAAAGAAGTTTTTGCCCCCCCAATTATTAGCATTAATTGTCGGAACTTTAATTTCTGTCTTGTTATTTAGGAACTCGGATATCCGCACCATTGGTGAAATTTCGGTTGGTTTACCCAGCTTACAAATGCCAACCTTTAGTGCGGCTCAATTGCAAACCATGATAGTTGATGGTTTAGTGTTAGGAATGTTAGGCTGTATTGACGCTTTGCTAACTTCATTGGTAGCTGATAGTTTAACCCGCACTGAACATAACTCTGATAAAGAATTAATCGGACAAGGGATTGGTAATTTAGCCTCTGGATTATTTGGTGGTCTTCCTGGCGCAGGTGCAACCATGGGAACAGTGGTTAACATCCAATCTGGGGGAAGAAGCGCGCTTTCTGGTCTAACCCGCGCCTTAGTTTTAATGGTTGTTGTCTTAGGATTTAGTCAATACTTAACTGGTATTCCTAGCGCAGTCTTAGCGGGTATTGCTTTCAAAGTAGGTATGGATATTGTGGACTGGGGTTTCCTCAAAAGAGCTCACAAAATCTCTATCAAAGCAGCCTTAATTATGTATGGAGTGATTGCTCTTACCGTATTTGTTGACCTAATTGTTGCGGTTGGAGTTGGGGTATTTATTGCTAATGTTCTTACCATTGAACGCCTCTCTAACCATCGTGCTGACAAAGTTAAAGCTGTTACCTACGATGATGAAGAAATCGATCTTAATCCCGAAGAAAAATTCTTATTAGAACAGGCTAATGGTCGGGTTCTTCTGTTCTATCTCAGTGGTCCAATGATTTTTGGAGTTGCTAAAGCTATCTCTCGTGAACATAATTTGATTAATGATTATCGAGCTTTGGTGTTAGACTTGTCTGAAGTTCCCATTTTAGGAGTAACTTCTTCCTTAGCTTTAGAAAATGCCATTAAAGAAGCTTTAGAAAAAGATCGTCAAGTGTTTCTGGTTGGGGTTAGTGGACAAGCTGAAAAACGCCTGAGAACAATGGGCATCATGGATATGATTCCTGAACAAAATATTCTCAAAGATAGGACTTTAGCTCTCAAAGAAGCCGTCAATTATGTTGACCCAACTATTGTAGATGTTCCTCAGAACAACATTAGTCCTCGAATCCTTGTTTAAACTGCTCAAAAGCTTCAATTAATTGAGTAAATTATTTTGATTATTTTGATTAATTGAAGCTACATTTAGTTCAAGTTTTGTATCATTTTCAAACACAATCAAAAATAGCTATGAGCCATTTAGAATCAATTTTTAATTTTGCATTAATTCCCATTCATTTGTTAGCTAATACTCCTAATACTGAAGCCGCCCCAATGATTTTAGCAGGGGTTTTACTGAGTCTCATTTTTATCTATCTTGCCAGTAAACTGGGAGGAGAACTGTCTAAATTAGTTGATTTACCTCCTGTTTTGGGAGAATTAGTCGCTGGTGCAATAGTAGGAGTTTCGGCCTTACACTTATTAGTATTTCCTGAAAATGGAGCAGTTGCTAGTGATTCGGTTGTAATGACTATTTTGCAACAATTTGCTGGTCTAAGTGCTGACAGTATTCAAGAAGTATTTGCTACCCAAAGTGAGGTACTTTCTGTCTTAGCTGAAATAGGGGTAATTATTCTCTTATTTGAAATTGGTTTAGAATCTGATTTAAGGGAATTACAAAAAGTTGGCTCCCGAGCAGCTATAGTAGCTGTAGTAGGGGTTGTTGCTCCTTTTATTGCCGGTACAATAGGATTAATTTTAATCTTTAACATGGCAACTATTCCAGCTATATTTGCTGGTGCAGCATTAACAGCAACCAGTATTGGTATTACATCTAAGGTACTTTCAGAGTTAGGACAGTTGAAGTCTACTGAAGGTCAAATTATTGTTGGTGCGGCGGTTATTGATGACGTTCTTGGTATCATTGTTTTAGCCGTTGTTGCTAGTTTAGCTAAAACAGGAGAGGTAGATTTAATGAACTTAGTCTACCTAATTATTAGTGCCACGGCCTTCTTATTGGGTTCAATCTTATTGGGTCAATTTTTTAATAAAAGCTTTGTAGCGATCGCCGAAAAACTACAAACACGAGGTAAGTTAGTTATCCCTGCTTTAATATTTGCTTTTGCCATGGCGTTCTTGGCTAATGTAATTCATTTAGAAGCCATTTTAGGGGCATTTGCTGCTGGTTTGGTATTAGATGAAACCGATAAACGCAAGGAATTGGATCAACAAATTATTCCCATTGCTGACATCTTAGTTCCCGTTTTCTTTGTTTGCGTGGGTGCCAAAGTTGATCTGAGTGTTCTTAATCCTAATAGTGCCGATAATCGTCAAGGATTAGTTATTGCAGCTTTCTTAATTGTGGTTGCTATTATCGGTAAAATAATCACAGGTTGGTCAATCTTTGGTCAAGAAAAGATAAATCGGTTAGCTATTGGAATTGGCATGATTCCTCGTGGTGAAGTTGGCTTAGTTTTTGCGGGTATTGGTGCAGCGAGCGGAGTTTTGGATAAACCCCTACAAGCTGCTATCATTATCATGGTGATTCTGACTACATTCATCGCTCCTCCTTTGTTACGTTTTGCTTTTAAAGGAGAGGGGCAAAGCTTAACAGAAAGTTCTCCTTTAGCTAAGGAAAATTAAAAGTTAAAAAACCTGACTTTTTCAGTATTTTGGTGGGCAATGCCCACCCTAAATTTTACGATAC
>DLXW01000034.1:0-3700 GCA_003448685.1 Cyanothece sp. UBA12306 | reverse complement strand
CCCTAAATTTTACGATAGATTAACTATGCTAGAAGCTTGTGTATTTGCTACTATTTTATGTGGCTTTTTCGGTATAATTTTTAAGAAAAATCTGGTCATGAAAATTATATCCATGGACGTTATGAGTACGGGAGTAATTGCCTATTATGTATTAGTAGCATCAAGGAATGGTTTGTATACCCCAATTGCGACTCAAAGTAATAATATTAATGCTAATTATTCTGATCCTGTTCCTCAAGCAGTAATCTTGACAGCCATTGTTATTGGCTTTTCTATCCAAGCATTAATGCTAGTAGGAGTGATGAAATTAGCCAAAGATAATCCTACCCTTGAAACTAAGGCAATTGAAGAAAATAATACCCCATGAATAGTTTAACGATTGCCTGGATGGCTTTACCCTTTTTTGCGGGGTTTATTATCTATCTCTTACCCAAACTAGATCGCTATTTAGCATTAGGGATTACCTTAATATCTGCTGTTTATGCAGGCAGTATATTTTTATATCCATCTGCTTTAGATCTCAAATTACTTGATAATTTTGGTGTTAGTTTAACTATCGATGAATTAAGTGGCTTTTTTATTCTAACCAATGCTTTAGTAACCCTCGCAGTGATTGTTTACTGTTGGGAAAGCAACAAAAGTGCTTTTTTCTATATGCAGGTGATTATTCTGCATGGTAGCGTTAATGCTACCTTTATTTGCGCTGATTTTATTAGTCTTTATGTAGCATTAGAAGTTATTAGTATTGCTGCCTTCCTTTTAATCGCCTATCCTCGTACAGATAGATCAATTTGGGTGGGATTGCGCTATCTATTTGTTAGCAATACGGCCATGCTATTTTATTTAGTAGGGGCAGTATTAGTCTATCAGGCCAATCATTCTTTTAATTTTGCTGGATTACGAGGTTCTCCTCCAGAAGCGATCGCTTTGATTTTTTTGGGATTATTAGCTAAGGGGGGAATTTTTGTCTCAGGGTTGTGGTTACCTTTAACCCACTCAGAATCAGAAACTCCAGTGTCAGCTATGCTGTCGGGCGTAGTAGTCAAAGCAGGGGTATTTCCCATGCTAAGGTGCGCTTTGATGCTTGATGAGGTTGACCCCATAGTCAGGTTTTTTGGGGTAGCTACAGCCCTTCTGGGGGTGGGATATGCCGTATTTGAAAAAGATACTAAACGGATGCTGGCTTTCCATACTATTTCTCAACTAGGATTCGTTCTTGCTGCCCCTATTGTTGGCGGTTTTTATGCCCTAACCCACGGTTTGGTTAAATCTGCCCTCTTTTTGATTGCGGGGGTTTTACCTAGCCGTAATTTCAAAGAATTGCATCATTTACCCCTTAATAATTCTATTTGGATAGCTCTACTAATCGCTAGTTTTTCTATTTCTGGATTTCCTCTTCTCTCTGGTTTTGGGGCTAAGGTATTAACTAGCAAAAATTTCTTACCTTGGCAAGTTATTGCCATGAATATTGCTGCTTTAGGAACTTCTATTTCCTTCGCTAAATTTATCTTTTTACCCCATGAAAAGAGCAAAATGCCTGGTAAAATAAAACCTAGTTTTTGGGTTGCAATGGTCATCTTATTGGGAGGATTAATTATTGCTAATGTAATTTATTATGAAGCTTATACCCTGAAAAATATTATCAAACCTTTGGTGACAATTGCTATTGGTTGGCTGGCTTACTTGATAATTTTCAAGCAAGCAGCGGTTAAATTACCAAGGATGATGGAACAATTTGATCATCTGATTGGAGTTATGAGTTTAATGTTAATCTTACTTTTTTGGATAGTATGGACGCGATTGCAATTCTCAATATAATCCTCAGACTAGCTATCTGGTTTTTGCTAACTGCTGATTTTAGTTTGGCGAATATTGTCATCGGTTTTTGTATCGCTTTCTTATTACCTGGTAGCTATAAATCACCAAGCCTTTTAAAAGATTGGCTAAGGGTATTATGGGAAATTATTATAGCAATTCCCCAAGCATACATTGAAGCCATACAAATCATGTTATTTCCCCATAATGGCGAAGAGATTGTTCGGGAAAAAGTAAAACCTAGAAGAACCCCAGGACTGATATTTTTAGACATATTTTTAATTACTTTTACTCCTAAGACTATTGTCCTAAAATACGACAAACAAGGTTGGTATGAGGTCCATAAAGTTACTAGGAGGAAAAAACTAAACAAAGTTAAAAATTAGAAGTTTTTATGAATTCAGAATTTGTTTTTAAGGATTAATTTTATCTACTAAGGAGACAAATATGGACTCAATTTTAATAGCGATGATTTTAGCTTTACTGATCCCCATTTATGAAGCTTGGCAGGATGAAGATATTTGGCAAAAAATGCTGGCATTTGCCAGTATTGCCACTAAAACTTCAATTATGATCCTGGTAGTCTCAGTTTTACGCGATGATTGGTCTATTGGAGTAGTTGCTGTAATTATCCTTAGTGTGGGTAATGCGGGATTAATGCTATTGGCACATCTAATTAAGCGGTTAAACGAAGTATGATTGATATCTTAAGTTATAGTTGTCTGATAATCGGAATTATTTTTTGGTTTTGGGGGACTCTGCCCCTAATTGGTCGGAGATCAGTTTTATTTAAACTCCATAGTTTGTCTGTGGCTGATACCCTAGGATCTATGACTATTGTGATCGGTTTATTGCTAAAAATCCCTGGTGAATGGCCTCTATTATTGCTGGCAATTATTACCTTAGCCATTTGGAATACGGTATTGGGGTATGTTTTAGCCTACTGTTCTTCTGATGAAGGAGAAAAATCATGATTGATAGTTATACCTATGTAATAGTTGCTTTACTGCCATTAGCAGCTTTTATGTTAGTTTTTCAAGTTAATCCCTATCATGCTTTAGTCATTAGGGCAATTTTAGGGGCAGTCGCTGCTTTAGTTTATGGGGTTTTGGGGGCCGCTGATGTAGCCTTAACAGAAGCTTTAGTGGGTACAATGTTAGCCATTACCCTTTACGTAGTTGCGGTTCGTTCCTCGTTGGTAATGCGTCTGGGAATACTAGATGGGTCTGAACTTGAAAAAGAGGATGATTTTGCCCAAATAATTACTAAGCTACGAAAAGTTAGTTACAAGTATCACTTACGTCTTGAATTAGTCCAATATTCCCATCAAGAGGCCTTAGAAGCGGCATTAATGGCTAAAGATGTTCACGCTACTTGTACTCCTTCAATCAACACAGAAGCTAATAGCGATCGCCCCTATCATACTTCTATTCGAATTCATCGTCTCTTTGAAATTTTGCAAGATGAGTTAACCTCTCCAGCAACTACCTTAGCCTATATTACAGTACCAAACACAGAGGATAAACATTAATGAAATGGGTCTATTTAGCCGCCGGAATGGCGTTATTCGTTAAAATATTAATTATGCCCAATCCCGCAGCAGAATGGGAAGAAGTATCGATTGTTGACACTATAGTTGCCGATACAGGAGTTCCTAATGCGGTTTCTGGTATTATTTTTAGGAATCGCGTCTATGATACTATTTTTGAAGTGGTGGTATTTACCATTGCGGTTTTGGGGGTAGGATTTCTTTTAGCTAATGAAACACCAACAGAAACTGTTTATCAATTTAGCGATCGCCCTTCGATTATCCTAGCTCGTTTGGGGGCAACTATCTCAGCTATTGTTAGTATTGAATTAGCCATTCGTGGTCATCTTAGTCCAG
>DLXW01000304.1 GCA_003448685.1 Cyanothece sp. UBA12306 | reverse complement strand
ATGCTTCTGGCATTAAAGTAGAAGAAAAGCTAATTCGCATGGCTAATTTAGCCTGTGTTGGTTCCCACGCCATTAACGGTGTAGCAGCTTTACATACGGAACTGTTGAAAAAAGATACTCTCAAAGACTTTGCCAAACTCTGGCCCGAAAAGTTCTACAACAAAACTAATGGAGTCACACCAAGACGTTGGATCTTGCTTTCTAATCAGAAATTATCGGCTTTAATTACCGAAAAAATCGGGGATAGCTGGTTGAAGAATTTGGATGAGATGAGGAAAATCGAAAAATTTATCGATGATCCGGCATTTTGTCAGCGTTGGCGCGAAATTAAGCAAGAAAACAAGAATAGCTTAGCCGAGTATATCCTCAAATACAGAAACATCGAAATCGATCCCAATTCCCTGTTTGATATTCAAGTAAAACGGATTCACGAATACAAACGGCAGCATTTAGCGGTCTTGGGCATTATTGCTATGTATAACCGGATTAAACAGAATCCTAATCTCGATATTGTCCCGAGGACTTTCCTTTTTGGCGGTAAGGCTGCTCCTGGATACTTTTTGGCTAAATTGGTCATTAAATTGATCAACTCCGTAGCTGATGTGGTGAACAATGATCCTGATGTTCGGGGCCGGTTAAAGGTCTTTTTCTTGCCTAATTTCAATGTCTCCTTAGGTCAACGTATCTATCCCGCGGCCGACCTCTCAGAACAGATTTCCACTGCGGGTAAAGAAGCTTCGGGAACTGGTAACATGAAGTTTGCCATGAATGGAGCCTTAACCATTGGGACTTTAGATGGGGCAAATATTGAAATCCGCGAAGAAGCAGGCCACGAGAATTTCTTTCTCTTTGGTTTAACCGCAGAAGAAGTTTACCGTCGCAAAGCTGAAGGATACAATCCCATGGATTATTACAATAGTAATGGGGAATTACGGGGTGTAATCGACCGCATTTCTAGTGGCCATTTCAGTCATGGTAATGGAGAAGTGTTTAATCCCATTGTTGATCCGTTAAAATCCTACGATCCCTATATGTTAATGGCTGATTTTCAGTCCTATATGGACGCTCAAGATGCCGTTAGTGATGCTTACCGCGATCAAGATCGTTGGACTCGGATGTCTATTCTCAATTCAGCACGCATGGGCAAATTCTCTAGCGATCGCACTATCAAAGAATATTGCGAACAAATTTGGAACGTTAAACCCGTTAGTATCAAAATTGAAGAGTACGATCAAGCTAATCTAAGCTAATTTCTCATTAATTTAACTCAGCAACAACACCAGGTTTTTCTCCAAGAATCTGGTGTTTTTTGATAGTGTCGATCATAATGTATGGCAGACGTATTTTGCTCACGGGGTGACAATAAGATTAAAGTGTAGACTGGGTCTAGGGGTTGGGGTGTAGGGACAAATTAGAAGACAACTCGCTAATTTTATTTGTAACTAAAACTAGATACTTCATTGCCATCACGATCGAAGAGTTTACCCACATCACCTTGATCATTCCAGATAGCGGTTTTACTATTAAAACTAAAACCCCCTGATTCTTGGTGAATCTCATTAGTATAAACTCTAATACTTTGCCCTGCTGCTACACAGGTTCCTGTTGGGAATGTAAATATTTGACCTTTTCCTGATGAAGTCAGTTGCCAATTAGATAAATCTGCTATTCCATTACCATTGTTACGAATCTCAACATATTCATCAGATTGAGTCCGCTTAACCTTGCCTTTATAAAAAATCTTGACTATTTCTAAATTAGATTTGTAATCATCAATAACTTGATGATCGTTGTTAGATCCTTGATCACCATAAGACAGTACCACACAATCTCCTACTTTGACAGAAATTGGATTAGATAAAGTAAATTCATTTAATCCTTTAGTCGGAGTTATTTGTTCACTTTGACCAATAATTAACTGATAATCACCATCTTTTCTCAAGATTGTCAGTTGGACGGGTAAAATCTTATCTGTCCAAATTTTCCAAGAATTTAGTTGACCATCGATACTAATAAGGTTATTAGTATTAACCAAATCAAAATTATTGGCTATATCAGGCAAATACTGATCAATTAGTTGATTACTTTCTATTACAGTTGGTTTAACAATATTTTTCAGGGCATTCATTATTAAGTGTATCTTGCATATTTTTGGTCAAATTATTATAGCTTAAGAAATATTTAATTATTATTAATTTTTATGAATTTTAATCCCATTTTTTTGTAGATTGCGGTAAATATTAGAAATAGTTTTAGCTAGAGCAAAATCCTTTTGACTAATACCACCGAGATCATGAGTCGTTAAACTAACCATAACCAGATTATATTTAATCATTAAATCAGGATGGTGACCTAAAGTTTCAGCAGGTTCAACTAAGAGATTGACGAAAGCGATCGCTTCAACAAAATTCTGGAATTGATAAGTACAAACTAATTTTTTTCCTTCTATTTTCCATTCTGGTACAGTTTTTAACTGTTCTGTAATTTCCCCTGGAGTAAGTTCCCTTCCTTCTGAAACCAATTCGTAGCTGAGCAGGGGATTATTGCCAACAAAAGTCAAAAAAAGGGAAAAAAAACCAATCAATAGCATTTTTTCGGCCTTAGTTACCATAAAACACCTTTTATATAATTTATTAAAGTTTTGGGCTTGCAGAAAACCTATTTTTGTGTAATGATGTTTAGCAACCATTTTGATCCTCCACGGGGCGAACCCGTGGTTTTTTGTGGCAGCAAGCGAACTATAGACCATAGACAAATACAAATCACTCCACATTTTTTGCTCTCCCTAGGCTATCTTAAAAATAATACTAATTTGATTTAACCTATAACACCTAGTCATCATGAGTAAGCAACCATTACGTATTTGTATTCTGGGTGGAGGTTTTGGTGGTCTTTATACTGCCTTACGTCTTAGTCAGTTTCCTTGGCAAAATGGCCACTATCCTGAGATTATACTGATTGACCAGCGCGATCGCTTTATTTTTACTCCTCTGCTGTATGAATTGATCACTGAAGAGATGCAATCATGGGAAATCGCGCCACCGTTTGAGGAACTTCTGAGCAACACCAGAATTCATTTTCATCAGGGTTGTGCCACAACAATAGATGTGGAAAACCAATCTATAAAATTAGAAGATTGCCAGAGTATTCCTTATGATTATTTAGTGTTAGCAATAGGTGGAAAAACACCCCTAGACCAAGTATTAGGAGCTAAAGACTATGGTATACCCTTTCGTAGTCTTGATGATGCCTATCGGATCAAAGAGAGTTTACGTCTCCTAGAAAATTCCCACGCTGAAAAAATTCGCGTTGCGGTGGTCGGTGGGGGAGCTAGTGGAGTAGAATTAGCCTGTAAATTGGCAGATCGTCTCGGAGAAAAGGGAAGAATTCGCTTAGTGGAAAGGGGAGAACAAATTCTCAGCAACTCTTCTGAATTTAACCGCAAGATAGCACAATCTGCTTTAGAAAAGCGACGGGTTTGGCTTGATTTAGAAACAGAAGTAACGGAAGTTGGCTCAGATAGTCTTTCTTTATGCTACAAAGGCCAAATTGATACTATTCCTGTGGATTTGGTCCTGTGGACTGTGGGTAATCAAGTTTCAGAATTAGTGAAAAGTTTACCTCTTACCCAGAACTCTCAAGGTTTATTAACAGTTACCCCCGAATTACAATCAATCAATTATGGTAATATTTATGCGATTGGGGATTTAGCTGATTGTCAAGATATAAACGGCGAAAAAATTCCCTCAACTGCCCAAGCAGCCTTTCAACAATCTGACTATTGTGCTTGGAATATTTGGTCTTCGATAACCCATCGTCCTCTATTACCTTTTCGTTATCAAGCATTAGGAGAAATGATGACTTTAGGTATTGATGATGCAGTCTTAAATGGATTGGGAATTGAATTAGATGGAACTTTAGCTCATCTAGCTCGACGATTAATTTATCTCTATCGTTTTCCTACCCTAAAACATCAAATTAGTGTTGGTTTAAATTGGATTACTAATCCTTTAGTAGAATGGTTGTCGAATTGAGGAAACAGGAAACAGAAGGAGAACAAGATTTATTTAACTGTTCTCTTTAAGCTGTTTCATAATTCATAATTAATCATGCTTAACAATATGAAGCAGCCTAAAGTAATTTTTTTTGATGCAGTAGGAACTTTATTTGGAGTTCAAGGAACTGTAGGAGAGGTTTATAGTGCGATCGCTTCTAATATGGGTGTAGAAAGTTGTCCTGAATCTGTTAATCTTGCCTTTTATCAGAGTTTTAAAAACGCTCCTCCCCTAGCTTTTTCTGGGGTCGATCATCCCCAAGTAATAGATTTAGAATATAATTGGTGGAAAACCATTGCTCAAGAAACATTTAATTACGTCGGAGTTTTAGAACAGTTTGCTGATTTTGATGCTTTTTTTAAAGAGCTTTATCATCACTTTTCTACCGCGAGTCCTTGGTTTGTTTATGACGATGTTTTATCCTGTTTAAAATACTGGCAAGGACAAGGAGTAGATTTAGCTGTTATTTCTAATTTTGATAGTCGTATTTATCAAGTATTGGAGATATTAGAATTGACTTACTTTTTTAGCACTATTACTATTTCTTCTACTACAGGAGCCGCTAAACCAAATAGTAAAATTTTTACAGCAGCTTTAAAAAAACATAATTCTCAACCCCATCAAGCTTGGCATATTGGCGATAGTTTTAAACAAGATTATCAAGGGGCAAAATCTCTAGGAATTCAAGCTTTTTTACTAGAAAGAAACAACCAAACAAACAACTCAAAAGAGGTTATTTCTAATCTGAACAATTTAAGATATTAATATTGATAATGAAAAAATTATTAATTACTGGAGCTAGTGGATTCTTAGGATGGAGTCTTTGTCAACAAGCCAAACAATCTTGGGAAGTTTATGGAACTTATTTCCAACATAATCTCAAGATTCCTCAGGTTAATTCCCTAAAAATGGACCTAACAAATTTTAAGGATTTGCAAGAAATTGTTAGAGCAATTGAACCTGAGGCAATAATTCATTTAGCAGCAGTATCCCAACCAAATTATTGTCAAGAACATCCCCAAGAATCTGCCAAAGTTAATGTTGATGTTTCTATTGATCTAGCTAACTTATGTTCCGAGCTAAATATTCCTTGTGTTTTTACGTCAACAGATTTAGTTTTTGATGGTTTGAATGCACCTTATCGAGAAATTGACCCTGTTTCTCCTATTAATTATTATGCAGAACAAAAAGTTAAAGCAGAACAGGAAATGCTCTCTAGATTTCCCAAAACTGTCATTTGTAGAATGCCTTTAATGTTTGGTGTTTCTTCCCCCAATTGTGCTAGTTTTATTGATTTTTTGATTCAGACTCTAAAAGAGGGAAAAGAACTGAGTCTTTTTACCGACGAATTTAGAACCCCTGTTAGTACCTTAACAGCTTCTAATGGATTATTATTAGCTTTGGACAAAGCAGAAGGCGAAATCTTACATTTAGGAGGTAAGCAAAGAGTATCTCGTCATCAATTTGGTTTATTAATAGCTGAAGTATTAGGACTTTCTACCAGTTTAATTAAAACTTGTAAACAACAAGATATTCCTATGGCTGCACCCCGTTCTCCTGACGTATCATTGGATAGTTCAAAAGCCTTTAGCTTGGGTTATCAAACTTTATCTTTAAGACAAGAATTGGAGAAATTAAAGTAAAATTAGGAGAGGGTAATCATAGGTTCGCAGTTTGGAGTTGAGGAGTTCGTCAGTTCAAAAGTACCCCTAAGACCTAACTCTGAAGGACTCGACTGAGAAAATGAGACTTTTCGGGTCAAGACAATCTTGTTGCTGCATTGAAGATAGAGTGTTAATCTTTATTTAAGATTGTAAAAAAATATTAAGCCAAGCACTAAAAATCTCAAGGAGGGCAGATGACGATTACATTTGTTAAAGAAAATAAAGACGTAGTGATAGCACAGGGGGCTAACCTCAGAGAAAAAGCTTTACAAAATAAGATCGATCTTTATACCTTTAAGGGAAAACTGACTAATTGTGGAGGCTATGGTCAATGTGGAACCTGTATTGTAGAAATTGTTGAAGGTATGGAAAACCTCTCACCCCGAACCGATTTTGAGCAACGAGTTCTCAAGAAAAAACCCGATAACTATCGTTTAGCTTGTCAAACATTAGTCAACGGTTCAGTTAAAGTAAAAACAAAGCCCTAATTTTCCTATAGGTTCCTTCAAAGACTGTATCAACCGCGAGGTTTTAGACCAATTTTTTCTGCTAAATCATTGACTAAGCTTGAAAGTGATTGTCTAAGATTAAGGCGGTTTACCCAAGCACAAGATCAATTCTCAATCTTAATTGCTGTCATCGAAAATTTGGGGATGAAACCCCGTCCTTCTAGGAAGGCTTTATCTGGTAAGATTCAGAATGGTCACTGACCCACCGCCTTTTTACGGTGCGTGAGGATGTCAATTGAACAGTGTAATGATATTCTAAGAGTTGTTAGTTCTCTTTGATGAAATAGAGGCAGGGAATTCATGCAAGTTAACGATCTTGGTTTTATCGCTACTATTCTATTCGTGCTCGTTCCTACGGTATTTCTTTTGATTCTTTATATTCAAACCCGTGAGGAAACAGAAGGTTAAGCATTTTGACATTTGTGATAAAAATGCTTAATTTAACCAAAAAGGGAGCAGTTAGTGTCATCTAACTCTCCCCTTTTTTCACCATATTAGTCTGGCAAAAGTGCTACTTTTAACCGATTTAAGCTTCTTTACGAGTTAACAACACAGGACAATTAGCATTCACTCGCACATAATCAGACAGAGAAGTACCTAATAGGCGATCGAGATCTGGTAATCCCTTAGCAACAGAGGGACGACGATCAGGCGATCCTAGCATGAGCAAATCCACATTATATTCATCGGCTAACTGACAAATTTGTTCTCCAGGTTTACCCCCAGTAACCACACAACGATAGGAAACTCCCATCCGCTTAACTTTAGCGATCGCTGGCACTAAAACGGGATTATTTTCCATCTCTGTTGGAGAAAGCGGTAATAATTCTGGTTTTAGGTCTGGGTTAACTCTAGCCAAAATCAATTCAGCTTCTTGGTAATCGCGCAATAAATACAAGGCTAAATCGAGGGCATAATCTGCCGCTGCTGACTTATCGAGAGCAACCATCACCTTTTTGATTTTTTTGACGTAAATATCGTCTTTAACCAATAACATGGCATGGTTTGTCAGTTGAAAGACATATTGACTGACAGAATTTTCTAAGATCGCTTCGAGGCGTTTGAGTCCCCGTGATCCCATGATGATTAAATCAGCGTTGATCTCATCAGCAACCTGACACACCGTATCTTTGGGGTCTCCTTGACGTAACATGGTGGAGACTTGACTTGGATCAAGAGCCAGGTTATCTAAAAGACCCGCGATGATTCTACCCCCTTCTTCCCATTTAGAGGCGATCGCTTCTGTAGTAATTTGGGGGGGGACAACGTGTAAAATTTCCAACCTTGCCTTTTTTATGGCTGGGAGATCCATCAAGATTTTCAACATTTCTTGAGTATGTCCCGTTCCTGAATCGGCGTATAAAATTTTGTCTAGCATTGAGTTAAACTTTGTTATTTAACGACCAATAGTTCTATCTCTTACCAGCATACTGCTAATGTTTACCCTTAATATCTAACAATTTATTACAAGTTTAAGCACGAAGTTTCTTTTACCTCTATTGAGGTGGAGCAATCGAAGCATAGACCTGGGATGTTGAATTGTCTGATCGCTATAAGTTTTTCTCAATTACCCTTTTCTTAGCGATCCGAATTAATTGATAAGCTTCTCCTTGACCAATAACTTGATAATCAGAAGGTTCTAAGCGCAATTTCTCAAAATATTTTGGTTTAGCAACAATCAATACCGTAGGAGTATCTCTTCGGGTATTTATTTGCTGTTTAAAGTATGCAATTGCTTGACCACTATAAATATCTGTTTCAGTAACAGAGTCAACAGTTTGCTCGGTATAATAAACCATACTCGGACGCATAAATCCAATTAAAACTATTTTTTCTCCTGGTTTTTGTTCCTTTTTTATTAGGGTAGCTAGTTCTCTTAAAGGAAGTTGACGTTGACTATCAACTATGTTGGCAATAGGAAGCACAACCCAACTGAAAAAAGCCAGAAAACCTAATAAATTCGCTGCCCAAATCCAACGTTTATAACCTTTCCCAAATAATAAAACTAAAACCCCTAATGTAGAAAATGACCAAATTATACCGCTTCTTATTGGCAAACCCGATGCTTGTAATAATTGACTGAATTTAGGCATCATAGGGTCATTACCTACTAACTGGGGGCTCAGAAAACTGGCCATAGCTAATCCTGCTAAAATTCCTATATTAGCTAACCCACTTAGGATAAATAATAGAGTCCAGATTCCTTGATTTTTTTCAGCTTTTATGTTCATTTGGTCACTCCAAAACAAAGCAACCATAATTGCAGCAGCAGGGACTAAAGGTAGAACATAACCGGCTAATTTTGTGACGGAACTAGAGAAAAATACAAAGATAACTGTAAACCAAACTAAAGCAAATAAACCTAAATGGGTTGAACGTTCAGAATTAACCCATCTTTTGCGTCTCCAAAAACGTAAATTAGCAATGGCTAGGGGTAAGAAAATTGACCAAGGTATTAAGGCAACTAAAACTACTGGAAAATAATAATACCATGCCCCAGGATGACGACTAACAACTGCCGTAAATCTTTGGACATTATGCAACCCAAAAAATGTATTAATGTATTCTTGTCCGTGTTCTAGGGTGACTAAGAAAAACCAGGGAACAGCAATTAAGATAAAGCTACCAACTCCTAAGAGCCAGGGAGTTTCTTGAACAACTTCTATGAAGCGACCAACATATAATAAAAAAGCAATAACAATCAAACCTGGTAGAACAATTGCTACTGGTCCTTTAGCTAAAACTCCTAAGGCCATAAACACCCAATAGCCAAGATACCACCAGTTTTTAACAGATAAACCTAACCTTTTAATGGATGAATTATTAGGTTGCACATAACCAATGAAAAATGATAGTAATGCTAAGCCTATATTGCTAGATAAGAACATATCAGAAACCCCTGTCCGTCCCCAAGCAATCCAAAAGGGATTAAGGGCAAGAATTGCTGAACCTATTACGGCTGAAAACCATAATTGATGGTGGCTAAAATTACTTTTTTCTTCAGTAGTATATTGGGCTAATTTTGGTTGAGGAAAACCCCAATAACGCAGAGTATAAAATCCTAAAAAAACTAAAGCGATCGCAAACAAAGCAGAAGGAAAACGTGCTGACCATTCGTTAACTCCAAATATTTTAAAAGATAAGGAAATTAGCCAATAAGTTAAAGGAGGTTTATCAAAACGGGTTTCACCATTCCAATAGGGAGTTATCCAATCTCCTGTTAAAGTCATTTGACGGGATGCTTCTACAAACATTGGCTCGGTTTTATCCATCAGTCCAATTGCACCTAAGTTCCATAAAAAGGCAATCCAACTGATTAGTATCAACCATAAAATGCTGAAAATCCAAAGTGTTTTAGGCGATTTATTAGACAAAACATTAGAATTAATTGTTTCTGGTTCTAAAGTCATTTTATTCATGGCAATAATATAATTAATATGCTGATCAATAATTTAAAATTTTTGATATTTTTTGTCCATTATTTTCAAGAGAATAATAGACAAGGTAAAGGCTAGATAGCCCACCCCGTAACTTTATGCTCTATTT
>DLXW01000157.1:18407-21400 GCA_003448685.1 Cyanothece sp. UBA12306 | reverse complement strand
AACACCTTTGATGACTCCCCTGGCCTGTATTTGGGAGAAGGGATGGCATTCTTTCTATGATCATAGTTGGGGAAAACCACAAATTAATTACTGGGAATGGCGAAATTTTCCCCTTTCTGAACAACTTCCCCAGGAATTTTTCTGGTTGTGGACTCTTCCCGAACCTCAGGGGACTCCAAAAATGGTACTAGAATATTTAACAGCCAAAGATCAGTCTTTCTGGAATTGGGAAACCCTCGAAGCTTTTAAAAATTGGCATCATCAAGCAATTCAACGTCTTGGTTTAAGCACAATGAAAGCTATCTACCAAGTTTGTTATCGCACTCCATGGGAACGGTTACACCCCATTATCTATGATCAAGCTTTGTCGATAAATCGGGCAATTTTTGATGATTCATCCCCTTGGTGGAAAATCTTACAACTTAAGCCCTTTTCTACTCCCTTACAAGTAGACCAAGCTTATAGAAGTTTAATGTGTCTTTGGCATCCCGATCGCACTCAACATCCTCTTGCCCATTATGTCACCGCCCGCTTGAATGTAGCTTATGAACAATATTACATCCGTCAACACAGAAAAGCACAAAAGCTTGATTCAATGCAAAAATGGTTTAAATCTCGTTTTTCTTGAAAAACTTAAAAAAATTAAATAAATATAAAAATATTGTACAACGTCAATTGCTTTAATCAGGGTTTAATATTTAACTATTACCCTTAAAGCAAGATAGTTTAAAAGCATCTAATTTATTAATTTTTACTACCTTACGTGTAAGACTTCCCATGACTATGAATAAACAAAATATTTGGTTAATTACAGCTAACGGTAGTCCTTTTTTTACATTTCAAGTTATGATGTTTTTTCTAAATTCTAAATTCTAAATTCTAAATTCTAAACGAGTAGAGAACTGGCATATATTACAATCGTTGTGTTATCAAGCAAAAATCTATTGTAAATTCTAAGTATCATGGCCTATTACTGGTTTAAAGCCTTTCACCTCATTGGGATCGTCGTTTGGTTTGCGGGATTATTTTATCTGGTACGTCTGTTTGTTTACCATGCAGAAGCTTCTCAAGAACCCGAACCTGCCCAAACTATCCTCAAAAACCAGTATGAGATTATGGAGAAACGCCTCTATAACATTATTACCACTCCTGGAATGGCAGTCACAGTAGCCATGGCCATTGGTTTAATTTATACCGAACCAGAGATTCTTAAATCAGGATGGTTGCATATTAAATTTGCCTTTGTTGCTCTATTATTGGCTTATCATTTCTATTGTGGTCGCATTATGAGGCAACTCGAAAAAGGGGAATGTCAATGGACAGGCCAACAATTTCGCGCCTTAAACGAAGCCCCGACAGTGCTATTAGTCGTCATTGTTTTATTAGCCGTTTTTAAAGGTAATTTACCCTTAGATCTGACAACTTGGCTCATTGCTGCCCTAGTCATTGCCATGGCAGCCTCAATTCAACTCTATGCCAAAAAACGCCGTCTTGATCGAGAAAAACTACAACAAACAGCCCCCCAAAAATAGAATTGATCACCCCATACCCATTGATTAAATGAGCCATTCTGCCATTAAAGTCACAGATTTAAGCTTCAGTTGGCACGAAAATGCCCCTGTACTGAGATCATGTTCTCTAGAAGTTCCTCAAGGAGAATTTTGGATGTTATTAGGTACTAATGGCAGTGGAAAATCAACTCTCCTCAGACTATTAATGGGACTGCTTACGCCCCAAAATGGAACCATAGAAATGACTCCCCCTGTAGGTTTTGTCTTCCAAAACCCCGATCGCCAATTAGTTATGCCCACTGTTGGGGCTGATATTGCCTTTGGGTTAGTATCAGAAAAATTATCCCCCGTTGTAGTCCGTCAGCGAGTCCGAGAAGCCTTATCAGCAGTTAATCTCTTGGAATTAGAAAGACGGCCTATTTATGCCCTCAGTGGGGGGCAAAAACAACGTATAGCCATTGCTGGTGCCATTGCCCGTCATTGTTCAGTCCTGCTTCTTGATGAACCCACAGCCCTCCTTGATGTTGATACCCAACTCGAATTAGTAGTTCAAGTACAGCGTTTGGTAAAAACTCAAGGAATAACAGCACTTTGGGTCACCCACCGCCTCGATGAACTCAATTATTGTGATGGGGCTTTTTTACTCGAAGCGGGCCAAGTTACAGATCAAGGTGATCCCCAACTACTCAAAGCGAAATTGCTCACAAAAACTGCTTTGTGAAAATCAAAATTTTTGTTAAGATGAAGGGATATTTTGGTTACAAAGATTAATTTATGATCATTCTTAAAAACAATGGCAGCTTCTCATTACCCTTTATTACTAGTAGATGGTTATAACATTATTGGGACTTGGGCTTCACTAAAGAAAACCCGCGATCGCCATGGACTTGAACCGGCGCGGCGAGAACTAATAGAAGCTTTGGTTAACTATACTGCTCATAATGGCTATCAAACACAGGTTGTTTTTGATTCCCAGTATCGTAAGAGTCCCAGTTCCCTAGAACACCATTCTCCCAATCTATCTATCTATTTTACGGCTTGGATGCAAACGGCTGATACTTACATTGAAAGAGTCTGTGCATCCTCTTTTCGCCGCGTTGTACCCCATCGTTCTCGAGTCATTGTGGCTACCTCAGATCGAGATCAACGCTTAACCGTGGTTGGTTATGGGGCAGAATGGATGTCAGCCCAAAGATTAGTCAATGAAATAGAAAGTTCTGTCTGTCAAGTTAGACACAAGCAAAAGGCTAAGAAACGCAGTCAGGGTCGTTTTTTGTTTAATTGCCTAGATGCTAAGTCCCAAGAACGTTTAGCCCAGTGGCAACAAGGCTCTTAAATGTCGTTCTTCTTCTGTCAAAATTGAGAGCGAAAGATTTACCAGACAAACTATTGACATTGCTAAAAATTTCCGATACAGTAATAAAGGTGTAAAAAACAAGCCCCCATCGTCTAGTGGCCTAGGACACCGCCCTTTCACGGCGG
>DLXW01000157.1:17843-18147 GCA_003448685.1 Cyanothece sp. UBA12306 | reverse complement strand
GATTCGAATTCCCTTGGGGGTATGCTAATCATCTTGCATACTATTTTTGGTTGTCATGATTATTATTTATGTCAAAGCCAAGTCTTTCGCGGACAAAATAGAAGGGTCGCCTTTTGTTTTCTCGGTAAGATGTGTCAACTCGGAATACTTTTTTAAGGTTGCGGGGACATAATGCCCTAGCGCACGTATTTTTTCAGCCACGGTGTCAACAATTTCCTGTTGTTCGTTGTACAAGGTCTCCAAATAGGTGTGTACGGTGTGAAAATCGGGACCTTCGACGTTCCAGTGAAAATTCAGGGTTTTA
>DLXW01000157.1:16812-17829 GCA_003448685.1 Cyanothece sp. UBA12306 | reverse complement strand
CCTTTTGTTTTCTCGGTAAATTCGACCGATGTACTCACCAATGACTCCCAAAAAAATTAGCTGAATTCCCCCTATAAAGAGCAGAGCAATAAAGAGCAAAGTCCAGCCAGGAACCCATCTCTGCGTAAAAAGCCGAATTATAAGAGCATAAATAATTCCAACAATCGCTAATCCAGAAGTCAACAAACCAGTCCAAATTGCTAATTGTAGGGGAACTAAGGAGAATGAGAGAATTCCATCCATAGCAAAGCGGAGCATTTTCCAGAGGGGATACTTACTGCTTCCAGCAAATCGCTCTGCTCGTACATAGGGAACAGCTACTTGGCTAAAGCCAACCCAACTTACCATACCTCGGAGAAAACGATCACGTTCGGGCATGGCAAGCAACGCATCAACTACCTTTCGATCCATTAGACGGAAGTCTCCCGTATCTAGGGGAATATTGATGTCAGATAGGGAGTTCATCAGGCGATAGAAAACTTTGGCACTCCAGAGTTTGAATGCTGTTTCTCCAACTCGACTAGTTCTAACTCCGTAGGCGACATCATAACCCTGATGCCACTTATTTACCATCTCCTCGATAACTTCGGGAGGATCTTGTAAATCAGCGTCAATTAACACCACAGCATCACCAGAGGAATGTTCTATTCCTGCTGTTACTGCAAATTGATGCCCAAAATTGCGAGATAGAAGAAGAACGCGGACGAACTGATAATCCATTTGCAACTGAGAAAGAAGCTCTGGAGTTCTATCCCGACTGCCATCATCTACATAGATAACTTCAAAGTTCAAAGTTAACTTTTGCAAAATGTTGACTAAACGCTGGTGTGTTTGAGAGATTACTTCTTCTTCGTTATAGCAAGGGACAACCACGGAAATGAGCAACTTCTATCTCCCCTGAGAAATTAGACAATCATCGAGTAACTGTTTATAAAATAACTACAAACAGTCTCTCAATTAGCTTAAATGTTGTACCCAAAAAAGTCTACCCTCATCTAATAGCAGTTTTCAATTGGG
>DLXW01000157.1:12923-16591 GCA_003448685.1 Cyanothece sp. UBA12306 | reverse complement strand
TCAATTGGGTGTATCAATATTTGCTTTTGAGTGAAGGTGGGGATTGTGGTGGGGTTTTTTCTTTGATGTTTATGGCAGTTGAAGTGCTTAACCTATCTACTTCATATTGAATTAATTAGTAAGAAATAGTCAAGGTTATTGGTTAGTCCTTGAATTAAATTAATTTTTTCTTGGCTATTTTTAGTCATAATAGTAGTAACTCCTGGTAATTTTTTCTGTAACCAAGAAGATAAAAGATAATCTATTGTCTCTATTTCTTTTCCATAAATAATAACTTGTTCTATCTCAGATTCAGCGATTTTTTTATCACGCAAAATATTATTTAACTTTTGCTCTAATTGTTCAATCCAAGGGTTGACAACTTTTTCAACTAATTCCTGACGAGTTATACCCCAAGATTGTTGGTTCAAAGTTGAAGTAAAACTATCTTGTTGTTGTATAATAAATCGAGTTAATCGAGCGGCTTCTAAAAAAGCATCTCCTAAAGGATGATTTTGTAATTGTTTACTTAAAATTTCTCGTTGTAATAAATCAGGATAACCAGATTGAGGAAAAGGTTGGGGAAAATGGGGTAAAGTTTGAGGAATTTGTGATTCCCATTGAGGATAAATTAATTGGCATAAAATATCTTGTTCAAGGAATGTTAAACCATAGTTCAATCCTTTGGTAATAAAGCTAGAAAAAGGATCTTGAACCTTAACTAAAGCAAATTGTGTTACAGATTCTTCTACACCCAACAATAAAATAATTTTCTGCCCAGGACGAACTAAAGTTAAAGCAAGTGCGATCGCTCGATCAACCCAGATAATTTGTTCAGAGTTTGACACCAAATTACTTTCTAAGATTACCTCTTGTAATTCAGTGCGATTGTACCCATTGGAGTGCCCAGGACAAATAACCATTATCCCTGTTAATTCAGCCCTAAAATCCCCGTCAAAGGATTCATTTAATTCCTGAGCGAAATTTACTATTTGACGGCTTACAGCTTCTTTTAAACCCATTAAAACCTGTTTCCAAGACTCTTTTAAACTTAGATCAAGGGAGGTTAAACTACTGGCAAGATCAAAAGTCTCTTCAAGGGGATAGATTAATGGTTCTTCAGTATTATTTCCCTTAACTTGCCACAAAACTGATGTTAAGTCTTGTGAAGATAAATCGAGTCCTAAATACCATTTTTGATTAGAATCTCGAAGAATTGAGGTTGCTTGGGGGTTAGAAGATTCTAGAATTGGTTGACGTAAAGTTGTCTCTAATTGCTGTTGTAGACGATTAAAATGAGCTAGAAATTTTACTTCTCCCTGCTGTCCTAAATTGTGCATTCTTTCAAGTCCTTCGGACAAAGAATCGCAATAATCATGTAAATCCTGTTCTAAAGATGCAAAAATCTTTTGTAAACTAGAATCCAAGTTACTAGCTAAATTTTTCGAAAAATTTGCCGAAGAAACTCCAGAATCTGTGGTAGTTTCAGATTCCTCCCCTAGAGGGTTTCTGTTATCGAGAGTTTGAGAAATCTGCTGTTGAATCACTTGAGTACAACTATGAGTTAATCGATCCAAAAACACAGACATCATCTGTTGACGTTGCCTTTCTAGCTGCTGAATTTCTTGCAGTAAAGACTGTCTCTGGTAACGTAAATTATCTAAATCATTCCCCAAAGGTTTTAACCAATGTGTAATATGGGTTTCTAATCTTGCTAAAATAATTTCGGTGAGTTTTTCCACCCTTTGTTCATAGTTTTCATAATTGTTAGAGGATTGACTGGTAAGCAAGTAATAGCGTACTCTCTCTAAGAGGGCTGAAACTTCTTGATTCTCGGATAATTGTCCTTCCCAAAGAACTCGTTCGAGTTCAGCAATCAAGGAGTGAAGATCGTCTGGAACAGCCACAGTTACTCTCTCAAAAATGTCAGAAATAAAGATTACCGAACACCAAAGAAATCAGGGAAATTTGGGAAAACTTAACCATGAGGCCTAAAATTTTTGATAGGCTTAGCATAGCAGATGGATCGGTAATCCGCCTAGGTATATATGGAAGATAGATACAGTAAACGCAATCAAAACGAAGAAATCGAGAAGTTATTAGGGACTGCTTCTTTTTTTGCTGGATTGCCAGAAGAGAGTTTAGCATCGGTCATGAGTCATGCTGTTATCCGCAGTCATCCAGCTAATAGGGTAATTTTGTTGGAAAATGACTGGGGTGGCTCAGTCTATTTTATCTTAGACGGTTGGGTAAAAATTCGTACTCACAATGTGGATGGGAAAGAAGTAACTCTAAATATTGTGGGTAAAGGAGAAATTGTCGGTGAGATGGCAGCTTTAGAAGAGGTTCCCCGTTCTACAGATGCCATTACCCTAACCCCCACTACCATTAGTAGCATTCCCGCGCAGGATTTTGTTAGTCTTCTTTATAATGAGGCACTCGCAGGTGTTCATTTAGCGCAATTGATGGCTAAACGTTTACGCCAATTAAACCGAAGACTAAGGTTAAGAGAAGCAGATAGTCTATCGAGAGTGGCGGATACTTTGCTGTTTTTAGCAGAAGGACAGGGTAAAATTACCAAAAATGGCACTGAAATTCCTAATTTGCCCCATCGAGAATTAAGTAGTATTAGTGGGTTAGCAAGGGAAACTGTCACAAGATCCCTGACTAAACTCGAAAAAAAAGGACTGATTAAACGCGATGATGATATTTTATGTATTAATAATATTGATGATCTAGAACAGATTATTACATAGAAATATTAGACAAATAATTAACACTTCCGAGCCGTAAAATGGCGGGAATTCTTAAGAGAAAAAAATCTATGAATCATTCTTCTGACAATCTTAATCAAGAGACTGATTTAGACTCTAACAATTTAGAAAATGAGTCTAATTGGGTTGATGATGGCGACGATAATTTCAGTATTTCTCAGCCATCTTCTTTGCCCAATTTACCTTCTTTGGCTACTGCCAAAATAAAAAATAGCCATACCTTAGCCATGGTAGAAACAGCTTTTTTAGCAAGTACAGGGAGTTTGATTTGGTTAATTAATTATTATTTTCCTCTAGGGCCAATTCTCAAAATTTTCTTTCCTATTCCTATTGCTTTAGTCTATCTAAGATGGGGAAATCGTGCTGCTTGGATGGGTGCTTTAGTCTCAGGATTATTATTAACTGTCTTAATGGGACCTACTCGTAGTATTGTATTTTTGATGCCCTATGGATTGATGGGAATACAGTTAGGATATTGTTGGCGACGGGGTGCTAATTGGGTATTTTCCACGGTGACGGGGGCATTAATTGGAACCTTTGGCTTCTTTTTCCGATTCTGGTTATTTTCAATTTTGTTGGGAGAAGATTTATGGCAATATGTAATAATCCAAGTTACGGAATTAGTTGAGTGGCTATTTATTAAATTAGGAATTTTAAATCAACCCACTTTTTCTACAATACAATTATTAGCTATTGGGTTAATTATTATTAATAGTTTAATTTATTTATTGGCAGTTCATTTAGTGGCTTTACTTGTTTTAGATAAGCTAGGAAACCCTATTCCTCGTCCTCCTCGATGGATTAAAGTAATTTTAGACTATGATTAATTAGAGTGTGGGGAACAAAACACGCTTATTTGTTCCCAAGGCCAACCAATTGTTGGGCTTTTAACCAATTATCGAAATTATTGGGTCT
>DLXW01000157.1:6445-12594 GCA_003448685.1 Cyanothece sp. UBA12306 | reverse complement strand
CCCTACTGACTTGGAGACTTCTAACTTCGTTAACGACGGCGATAAGCATCAGATAATAAGGTTCGAGGAAAGGTTGTAGGGTTTCCTGTAGCTTCGAGTCTTCGCCGTAATTCGACCAACAAAGGTTCATGGTTAGGTAAATTATCCACAAACTCGTAGGGTAAGGCATTGCGGAGAAGGGCTAAATTAGCCAGGTTTCCGGCTGCGGCACCTACAGACCATTCAAACCCATGAACTCGATAAGTAGCTGCTGCAATATGGCTGGTGGCAATACTTTTGCCAGCGACAATGAGATTATCAATTTTTTGAGGAATTAATGCCCTTAAGGGAATTTGGGCAGGATAGGACTCACCATGGGCAATGCGAACATTTTCCCGTTCACGGTTCATTGGCTTTTCAGGGGGAGAAGAAGCCATACAGGGATGAAAATCAATCATATAGTTGTGAACCCCCACAGAATCATCGTAAACTGTGGCGTGGGTACGTCGAGTAATCAAATAGGAAGGTCGCTTACTCATATTAACCACCTTTGATTCTAGATGGGCTATGGTATTTCTCACATTTTCATACATGGGACGGGGTAAATTGGTTCGGTAAAAATCGTGCCAATAATCCCTCGTAGAAATATCAATTTCATTAATAGAAAAGCCCTCTGGATGCTCTACGGACGGTCTTCCAATAATTCGTCTAGCTTCTCGAATATAGGGGTATTTAGATAACCCGTGAACAGTCCCCATGGGGGAATCTAATCCTTTTAAGAAACGATGGTTAGGATAGGGTTTTTTGATTCCATATCCAAGATGGGAGTCAGTAGTTCCTTGTACTAACCAATAGTAAAATCCTAGGGCTAATTCTTCGCCTTTGCGGAGGGTTTCTTGCCTTAAACCGCCTTTCCAGCCTCCAGGTTGAAGTTGTCCGGTTTTTTCTAATTGATCGTGGGTATAAATCAGATTATCATGCTTGGTTCCAGGGCGATAATCGTTGCCCCAGAGCCAATTTTGCATGGAGATATCCCCTGGAGTTGGTTGGTTAATTTTCATTCTTCCAGTCCTGACCAATCTACCTTTTTTCGGACTCCAGATTCGTCGGTAGGTAAAGAGTAAATCGAAGTAAGCTAGAGCGCGATTGGGATCATATCCGTAATATGGTGCGTACTGCTCATAAAAGGCTGGTTTATATTGGGGTTGAGCTTCCTCTGTTTGTTGCATCGCAAAGGTATAGGTAAACCCTTGAGTGCAATAGGGATCACCTGTTGTGGTGGGAGAAGAGGGATTAAGATGGGAACGGGGATCTAACCCAACTCGGTAGGGAACACCTGCTAGGGGAATAATTTCTCCGGTTTCGGTGGCTTCAACCACAAACCAATCAGCTTTTTGGGATTGTCGCTGAAATTTAGGACCAAAGCGAATAATTTTTTTATTTAACCGTTGGGAATTTTTATAATCATACACATCATCAATAATGGCAGATAGGGGTTCATAATTCAGAGGACGGGTGCCAATTTTGTTGCTGTGTTGGATGGCGATCGCCCCTTCGATTTGTTTGCCATTTTTAGTCAATTCTAGGTCTTTAATTACTGTATTGGGGAACCATTCTAGTCGTCCTCTACCTAAGCGTTCAGCTTGTCTCAATTGTTGATACAAAATTTGATGGCCATGGTAGGGTAAAAAACAGCTTTCACTTACCCAACAGTCTCCAGGGTTGAGGGTTCCGTAAACACTAGCAATTCTCTTGCGTAGCATCTGATATCCCTTGGGGAAATGTTGTAGTGATCTCTGTTTATTACCTTCATCAAGAGCAGAGTTTCCCTGGGATGATATTTGTCCTCCTACCCAGTCGGAAATGTCGGTTAAACAGACGTTACGTCCGGCTAAGAGGGCTTCGTAAGCGGTGGCTGATCCGGCTAGTCCTCCCCCAACTACCAATAAATCACACTTGACTGTTTCATCGGGTTTCCGTGATGGAGTGGCGATCGCCGGTAAGCTTGCTAAAATTGATTGTCCACAGAAAAAAATGAGGGATAAGGAGGCTACAACCCTTGGTATTCCATTGCTTTTGTTATTTTTTCCTGGCTCAAAAAATCTTGATTTCTTTGGTTGATCCTGATTATTTTTTCCCATTGTTTATCTAATACTGTGTGTTAAGGAATCTGAAGAAAAATAACGAAACAGTATGTTTTTTGAACAACTGTTCTTTGAGTTTAGGAAACCTTCAAGGAAAACCCAACAGTATTTAAGATTTTTTCTAGATTGTCAAGAATTACTATAATTTTTTGATTTTTGTAAATTTTTACAAAATTTTAAGTTAACGATTAAAATCGTTAGATATAATTAGAGCAACTTTGTTAAGGAAAAACTTTTTTTATTAATTAAAATTATCATTTAAAATATTGGGAGTTAAATTGATGGAAGCTAATTTTAAATTTATTCCACTAAATTTTTCATGGGTAGCTTTACATCCTAAACCTGTAGGAGTAGTTCAAGTAGTTGGTGGGGCTTTTTTTGGCACTTTTCCTACTATTTTTTATCGCTATCTTATTAAGCAATTATTTGACCAAGGTTATACAGTTATTGCTATTCCCTATCGGTTTACCTTTCGTCATTGGTCCGTAGCTATTGGGTTAATTCGAGATTTGGTTGATTTACGACCAATGATGGTAGAGGCGGCCAAAAGAAGGGGTTATGAGTATCAAATTTATCAAGAAAAACCAACAGAAGAAAAAGGTAATTATTATTGGTTAGGCCATAGTTTAGGCTCAAAATATATTGCTTTATTGGAGTTATTAAGTGATCTAGAGATTAAAGATTCAAAGTCCATCAATATGGAAGAAGTATTAGGAAATTGCGTGGGTAAAGATCAAAAAGATGAAATTCTTCGCAGTTTAGAAGGAGTTGATTTAGACGAGATTTCTTTGAAAAACCAAGCAACTTTATTATTAGCGCCAGCCATTACAGGAATTGAAAGCGCAATTCCCATCAAAGCTGTAGCTGATTTAGTTAAAAAATTGGGATTAGATGTTAATCCCACGGTTGAACAAACCCATTGTTTAATCTTAAAAAGTCGCTTGTTTAATTTATTTAGTTTGATTGCTTTTGCTAAAGATAATATTGCTAAAGATACAGTTAATTGGATTAAGGGTAATTTATCTGGAAGGTTAATTCAATGTATTGACTTACCTGATCGCGGACATTTAGCACCTTTGGGTTGGAGAAATGGTGATAGTTTATTAGCAAAAACAGTGATTGATTGTTTAGCTACGTTTAAGGAAAAATGCGATCAAATCAGTCAAGGTAAAGCAATATAGTAGTTCTCATATTTGTGAGATACAAAGGTTATTTCTTTTGCACCTCATAAGCTCCGAGAAACGCTAAAAATACTAATTTTTATTAAAAAATAATCACTATATTTTAGATTATAAATTACAATTAACTAAGGATAATTAGTAAAAAATAGAAAATTAGAGGAACAACTAATGTCGAGCCCAGAGCCTCAAGAAGCTTCTCAAATACCAGAGCCTCAAGAAGCTTCTCAAACACTAGAGCCTCAAGAAGCTTTTCAAAGACTAAATGAAATTAATGAATTACAAGGACAAGTTGAACTTAATAAAGTTTATCTGGTTATTATAAATAGTCAGCATACACCTAAGGATAAAATAAACTTAATTAACGCAGCTGGAGAATCTCAAAGAAAATTAATTGATGCAGCTCGAAAATCTAAACCTGGATTAGAAGATCGACAGATTTATAGAATAGCCGTTGGGGGGCTTGCTGCAGGTATTGTATTGTCAATTATTGCAACAGTTATATTAATTGGTACTAGTACTAATGATGATAATAAGAATACTGATGGATTAATTGGAATTGGATCTGCTTGTGCAGGAGCATTAGCTGGATTATTAGCACCAAGAGTACAAAAAGAAGATAATTATTAATATGACATTTTCAGCGAAAAAATATTAGATTTCATCCCATCCTGTCACCCCAGAAGACATCACATAACTGGTAACAGTTGCTTCAAAGAAATTAGCCTTAGTATGGGCTTCTTTTTTGGTATCAGAAAACCGTTCTAAATGGGTGTAAGGACTTTTGTTATATTTGATATCTGGATAGAGAGGATCTAAACCAATGGAACGCAAACGAATATTAGCTAAATACTTAGTATATTGTTCCGTACTAGATTCAGTAATTCCCAAAATATTATTACCAACAATATGATTAGTCCATTGACATTCATATTGAACAGCCCGATCAAACATATCATAGATTTGATCTACAGAGTGGGGAAAGACTTTTCTGGCTTCTGGGATTAATTTTTGATACAATCGAACATGACTTAATTCATCTCGATTGATCATTTTAAAGATATCTGCTGATCCTGGCATTAACATTCTTGATGCTAAATTATAGAAGTAAATAAAGCCATTGTAAAAGTACAATCCTTCTAATAAAAAGTCTGCCATCAAAGCTACAAAATAGTTCTCAGAAGTGGGATCATCAATATATTTTTGATAGAGATTAGCAATAAATTGACAACGTTCTTTAAGGACTTTATCAGTGCGCCAAAACTCATAAACTTGAGTACGCCTATCAGAAGGTATAATACTTTCAATAATGTATTGATAACTTTGGTTGTGCATTCCCTCTTGAGAGATTTGTTCAGCCATACACAAGCTAACTTCTGGGGCAGTTACGCTACTTTTAAGATGGGGAATATTACAAGTTTGAACAGAATCTAAAAAGGTGAGATAGGATAAAATTCCATCGTAAGCATACCTTTCATCTTCGGTTAAATTGGCATAATCTGTTACATCTTGGGTGATATCTAGCCTCTGGGGAATCCAGAAATTTTCCCTCATTTGTTGATACAAACCCACTGCCCAAGAATAGCGAACATCGTTAAGCTGCATTAAATTGGTGGTATTACCAAACCAAATAGAACGGTTTTCAATGGCATCATCCCCACTAGGATTAAAAATAGGATTAATGGGCATTTTTTGCAGTGAGTTCGTATCAGTTACCACCATCGTTAGAAGCAATTTTATTAATTTAACTTATATATTCTAGCATTAAAGGCTAATTTGTCAACCGAAAGAAAACCAGATAAATTATAAATTGATTTAAGAATTACTTAGTTATTAATTAGGTAAGTATTCTGGATCAAGAATTTGTTCAACTTCAAAGGGACAATTTTCGGGAAATGTATCTAAAGAAAGTTCCGTTTCATCAGCAGCTTGTTTTCTAGCTTCATCGTAACTTTCATCAAAAACTTCTGCAAAATATCGCTTCAGACTGGGACTATTTCTAAATGCTTTCCCAATACGTCTTCTATGTTCTCGAATACTTCCACGCCAACTACCGCTTTGTTTTTCTGGTTGATATTTCCATTTTAATAAGTGCATTAAAAGTATAATTAAATTACTTTCTAAAGCATCTTTATCTCGTCTTGTCATGTCTAATATTTCTTCGATTAAACTAGAAATATCTAATTCTGATAGTTTACCATTTTGCAATAATTGTACAGTTTCTTCTAACCAAAGATGATAGTCTTGTGTATATAATTTTTGAGTCATTTTTCCTTGTCATAAATTTTACTGCGATGAGCAATTTTAATAACAATCACTTGAATTGTTGTGTGATCAATTTGATAAATGATTCGATAATCTCCAATACGATAACGATAATATCCTTTTAATTTACCTGTGAGAGCTTTAATATTGGGATGCAAAGACGGTGTTTGTTCTAAAATCTCAAAACTTCTAGCTAGTTTTTTAGCCAAAATGGGGTCAGTTTTACTATAAAAAGCTTTAGCTTTTTTTGTTAAAACAACTTTATACATCTTGTCTAATTTCTCGCCAATCTGTCAATTCACCTTGAGTAATATCTTGTTTAGCTAACTCAATATCTTTTAGTAAATCAGGAATTTCTAATAATTCTGCTGTTGCTTCTTCTCTTTCTTTATTTGCTAAATTAGCAATGAATTGATAAGCAATTTGTAAGTTTGCTTCAGATAACTGTTCTACATATTCATTAAGAGAAGTTTTAAGATTTTTGGTTTTTGACATAAGAGCAAGATCAAGGGAATAAGTTTTCAAAATTATAGATATAGCGCTACGCGCAATTAAGAATTTAGAATGTAGAATTAGGCTATGA
>DLXW01000157.1:4472-6296 GCA_003448685.1 Cyanothece sp. UBA12306 | reverse complement strand
AATTTAGAATGTAGAATTAGGCTATGACTCAATTTCAAGCTTTATAAATGTCCTAACCTTAACACGTAACGCTATAGATTTATTTCAATAATAGCATAATTTTTAATCAATGATTTCTATCGCAATATTTCTTTGCCTAATTTAAAGCAAAAGAACCAATAAAAATTGGAACTAAATTAATAAACTTAGTTGACAATATTGTAATAATTATGCAGTTTTTTGTAACTAAAGATGGTAGTCTTTTTCGTATAATTTTGTCTCCATTATTATCTCTAATTTTCTTCAGGTAAATAGTTAATATTGAGAACTTGTTCTGGTGTAAAAGTACATTTTATGGGAAAATGTTCTAGAGGTAAACCTGTTTCAATGGATGCTTTTTTTCTGGCTTTTTGATAACATTCTTCAAAAATTTCTCTAAAAAAGGTTTTTAAACTGGGACTCTCACTAAAATCTTCTTCTAGTCTATCTCGATGTTCAAATAAAGTCGATAACCAACTGTTTGATCTTTTTTCTGGTTGATATTTATATTTTAATAAGTGAACAAAGATAATCTTTAAATTACTTTTCACTGCTTTTCTTTGACTTTTTCCCATATCTTCTATTTCTTCTATTAAGTTGGGAATATCTAAATTATGTAACTTTCCATCTTGTAATAATTGAGCAGTTTTTTCTAACCAAAGATGGTAGTCCTTGTCATATAAGTTTGAACTCATAATTACCTCTAACTATACTTTATTAATTACTTCATGCTCCATAATATTTAGTGCTAAATCCTACTGAAAGAGGTGCCCCCTCATATAGGCAAGATACACCGATTTTTAATTTTCTCTTATGATCATAGTATGTGTGAAAATGTGTTTGTTTACGGACTAATTCTACCTCAGATGGATTAATACTTAATGCTCCTAAGATTGCTTCAGAATCAAAGGGACGAACCTGACTCCAAGGAGCAGTCTTTTTGAGTTCAACATCAACATAGCTAATGAAATTCCCTTCTGCTTCCAACAGCATATAAGCTTCCTCGGATTCAATGATAATGTTTCCTACTTTATTTGAGGTTTCTCTGACTACTTTCTCTGCATCTGCAATAGACATTCCAATATACTGAAAAGGTCTATGGAAAGGCGAACTAAGCAAAGATAGTCCAGAATTAATAGCTTTATCTATTGCTTTTGAAAGTGTCAATGTACTTAAATAATCACCATTCTTAGGAGTGACAGAAGAATGTGAATTAATGATAGAAAATAGTTGTGTAGGTAAGCTATTTATATTTTTCTCAAAACTATTTTGAATAGGAACTCGTATGATAACATTCTTTTGTTTTTGCCAATTTTTATTCAATGACCTAAGAAAATCTTGAGGAAAAGACCAATAGAAAATACTGTTTTGGTGATCAGCAATAATTAAAAAGGTTGGATTTGTTTGAAGTAACCAATAATTGAGAGTTGTTACTTTAATAGGAACTATAATTAAGTTATTTTTTACTTTAATTTTTTCTTTACCTTTACATTGAATGTTAAATAACTTTCCAGTTGGATATTCATTTTGCATAATTTCACAAATGAAATCAATTCCTAGATCTCTATCTTGAGGAACAGGAATAACATTGCAAAATTGAGCAAAAACTGAACTCACAAGATCAGCAGCGCTTATCCCAATTTTTTGAGATTTAGTTTGTTTAGGTAAGTTTATCATCATAATCATAATAACTTTACTACAATTTTAACTAATCAATTAGATCCTATAAAAACTCAATTTGTGATTCAGCAACAGTAACAATAGCAATGGTTTCTCCCACAGCATTAAACTCACATCTTGCACCTG
>DLXW01000157.1:2916-4190 GCA_003448685.1 Cyanothece sp. UBA12306 | reverse complement strand
TGGCAACGAATTTAATAGGGTTGTAGTCCCTCAAAATCGGGTTTTGTTAACTTTTTGGGAATGGTGCAAGATCTGAGTTAAACACTTCAAGACTATAACCATGTTCGACAATGGTTACTACATAACTGCGACAGAGTTTATGGTTAGGCAAATCTTCTTTTAAGGCAACTCTTGTAAATAGTTCAAATTTCATGATTTAATTAACTATTAGGATAAGGTGGGCAATGTCCACCCTAGAGATTAATTTGCGCAAGCAGAACAACCACCATCAGACTCTTTAAAATCGTCTTTTTGCACTGTTCTGACGTAATAAATCGCCTTACAACCTGATTCCCATGCTAAGACTAGGGTATCAAAAATATCTTTAGCATTAATTGATTTTTGGGGTTCATTAGGAAAGTAAATTCCTTGATTCAAATTGAACAACAATTCCATAGAAATTCCCGTATCAACCCATTGCTGCATAATGCTTACAGCTTTGACTACTTTTTGTTGATCTAGGGTTTTATTTTCAGGATAAAACCAGAAATTATCTTCAATGAATGGAGGGGCAATGGGAACAGTTCCTTTAGCCCATTTATCATAGAAGAAACGACTATAAACAGGGAGAATACTAGCAGTACATCCTTGAACTAAAGACGAAGAAGTATTAGGGGCGATCGCTGTAATATGAGAGTTACGAATCCCATAATTTTTAATGTCTTCTGATAACTGTTGCCACCTTTCTTTATGCTGGGAATTTTCTAAGAACCAGCTTACAGGTTTTGCCCCAATTAATTTACCTTGACTCCATTCACTTCCTTGATAAGCGGGGTAAGGTTTTCTTTCTTTAGCTAATTCCATGGAAGCGTGGGTACACCAATAACCAAACTCTTCAAAGAGGTAATTAATTTCTCCCAAATTATTATAGGATAGACTATTTTTTGCTAACCAATCAGCTAAACCCATGCAACCAATACCAATAGTTCGATACTTATTATTGTGGGTTTTAGCAGCTTCAAAAGGATTATTAGTAATATCAATAGTATTGTCTAAAATTCTCACAGCAATACTACAAATATATTCAAGTTCAGAAACTTCAAGATTAGCTAAATTGAGACTAACAAGATTACAAGAATGGGCTTCCTTTCCAGGGGAAACATTGCTAAAAGATTCGGTACAAAGATTCACTCCAGGAATATATCCTTCATGTTTGTTAGGATTAGCCCGATTAATGCTATCTTTAAAAGCTAAATAAGGCATCCCTGTTTCTACTTGTGATCGCATGATAGTCT
>DLXW01000157.1:0-2726 GCA_003448685.1 Cyanothece sp. UBA12306 | reverse complement strand
ATAGTCTTAAACAAATCACGGGCTGGGATCTGCTTATAAAGGGTAATTTCTCTACCTAAACTAGCCTCAATTAATTGATAAGCTGACTCAAATTCTTCGCCCCACAATTCGGCTAATTCTATACCTAATTTGGTTCTAACTTCATAGGGATCAACTAACGTCCATTCCTCTTTATTAATCACCCGACGCATAAATTCATCGGTTAAAATAAGCTGAGGAAAAACATCATAAGCTTTGCGTCTTTGATCCCCATTTTCTGTCTGCATTTCCAAAAATTCGGGGACATCTAAATGCCAAATGTCTACCCCTACGGTAACAGCGCCAGCCCTTCTACCTCCTTGATTAACTGCGATCGCTGTATCATTAAGGAGTTTAATCCAAGGAATAATTCCCCCAGAAGCATTGGCTTTTTTCATCACCCAGCTTCCTGTTGCACGAATTCTGCTCACATTTACACCAACACCGCCCCCATTCTTAGAAATCCTAGCAGTATTAGTAATTTCTTCAAAAATACTCTCTAAACTATCATCAAGCGATACAATAAAGCAGCTAGTCAAAGAACCACCAGGAACCCTTAAATTGGCTAAAATTGGTGTAGCGAGGGAGATTTTTCGAGTAGCGATCGCTTCATAAAACCGCCGCGCCCAAGCCAACCTATTTTCAGGACTTTCTACCATAGCCAACAGCAAGGAACAGCTTAACAAAGCTTCTTGGGGAAGTTCATCGGGCAACAAATAGCGACTGGTGAGTAGTACCGCCCCTGCATAATCATAGTCTGTATCCCAATCAGGATTAATCCAGCTACCCGCTTCTTTCAATTCTTCGCTAGAATAGGTCAGCAATCTTTCATCGTATTGGTTGGCTGCAATTTTAGTACGTACTGTTGTTTCGTAGTCTCCATATTGATAACCCCGACTAACTAGGGTATCTTTCCACAAACTCCAAATATGGAGTCTCCCTGCCACATAACGCCAGTCAGGTTCATCGGGACTACACATTTCTAAGGCGCAGTTAATCAGATTATCCTGAATTTCTCTGGTAGTTATTCCATGGCGCAGACGGGTTGTTAAACCAGCTTCTAAGGCAATTGGGTTAACATTACGTCCAACACATGCCCAGTGTACTACCGCCCTGATTTTACCAATATTGAGGAGAGTCCAGGAATTATCGCGGCGAATAACCTGAATTTTGGGGTTTCCTAGATGGACACTGTTTTGAGTATGGGAAGGTAAAGAGTTGATTAATCGAGGATGATTGGGGGTAGTTATCACTGTCTGTTGCATCGGTTAAAAGACTGAGCTTTTGTACTATTTTTGTACTAAATTACGCGCCAAGAAGATGAGGCGATATTTCCCTTTATACCACATATATGGTGTTACTGGTAGTGGGTTGACTCTATATATAGATTTATCCTGCCTAATTCTTGCTTTCAAATTAACTCATTTAATTATTCGTCACGCTATGGAATTGATGATCAATGATCAAAGTCACGAATAATTAAGGGATAATTGTTATGAGTTTGGGTTTTTATCTCATGAAATATGAATTATAATCGCCGTCAATTTTTAATTTTTCTATTAATTTTATTGGGAGTAGCAACTGCTACTATTAGTCATCAAGTATTGAGTCGGAATCAAAGTATCTCTGATTCCCCATCTATCCCCATTGAAACATCAATAGAAACGCCACTAAATCAGCCTGTAGCTATCGGTCCACCAGGGTTATTTGCCCCAGTACGAGGAAATGTTAGAATCGTGGTTATTAGCGATCTTAATAGTCAATATGGTTCAACTACTTATGCAGCAGAAGTTAAAGAAGCGATCGCCTTAATTCCCCAATGGAAACCCGACTTAGTTTTGTCTGGGGGAGATATGATTGCTGGGCAAAAAAGATCCCTAACCAAAGCCCAAATTCAAGCCATGTGGTCGGCTTTTGATGCTAATATTAGTAGGCCCCTGCGTCAAGCAAAAATTCCCTTTGGGTTTACCATCGGCAATCATGATGCTTCAGGAGCAATATCTCAGGGTAAATTTGTTTTTGAATCTGAGAGAGAATTAGCCTCTAATTATTGGAATCAACCGAACCATAATCCAGGTTTAAAGTTTGTTGATCGAGGCAATTTTCCTTTTTATTATAGTTTTATTGAAGATAACATTTTTTATTTAGTTTGGGATGCTTCCACTCATATTATTTCCCCTGAACAATTAGCTTGGGTTGAAAAAAGTTTAGCTAGTCCAATTGCCAAAAAAGCAAAATTACGTCTAGTTATTGGACATCTTCCCCTTTATCCTGTAGCAGTGGGACGTAACAATGGGGGTAACTTTTTAAGTAACTCTGAAAAATTACAAACTTTATTAGAAAGCTATCAAGTTCATACCTATATTAGTGGACACCACCATGCTTATTATCCAGGGAAAAAAGATCAATTAGAATTACTCCATACTGGTGCATTAGGAGGAGGTCCAAGAAAATTATTGAATAGTAATCTTCCCCCTCGTAAAACCTTAACTGTCGTTGATATTAGTTTAAATTCTCAGTCAACTACTTATACTACTTATGATATGAAAACTAAAGAAGTTATTGATATTAAAACTTTACCTAAATCTATTGGTAAAATATGGAGAAGGGATCTTAAATAAATCTAATTTTAGAGTTGAGAATGAATTAATATCTGTTAGTATAAGTTTCTAAAAATATTCTATAGTAAACCGCGTCCATCTTGAAAC
>DLXW01000174.1 GCA_003448685.1 Cyanothece sp. UBA12306 | reverse complement strand
CCTTCTGCTGAAGATTTACCTGATTCTGATGATACTCCTGTGGATAACCAATTACAACATCTAATTCCTGGACTTTTAGAAGCAATTCTGGCCTTGATTTGGCCTCAAAAAATGGATTGGTTTTTCGGAGTAGATATGGGAATTTATTATAATCCTAAACAACCCACTACTGCCATTGTTCCTGATGGTTTTTTAAGCATTGGTGTTCCTCGAATTATTGATTCAGATTTACGGTTATCTTATGTATTGTGGGATGAACAAGTGATTCCCATTATGGTGTTAGAAGTGGTTTCTCAAACTAGAAGGGGGGAATATACTACCAAGAAAGAAGACTATGCCAAAATCGGGGTTTTATATTATGTAATTTACAATCCTTTACGTAAAAGAAAACCCCGTTTAGAAGTGTATAAATTAAGAGAAGGAGAATATAAATTGATGGAGGGAGAACCAGTTTGGCTATCAGAAATTGAGTTAGGAATTGGTAGAGAAATCGGTATTTATCAAGGAGTTGAACGAGAATGGTTATATTGGTATGATCAACAGGGAAAACGCTATTTAACTCCAGAAGAAAGAACCCAACAAGCTGAACAAAAAACCCAACAAGCTGAACAAAAAGCTCAAAAATTAGCAGAGAAACTCAAAGAATTAGGGATTGATCCCGATTCTATCTAATTAATTAATAAACTATTACTCGTGGAATAACTAAGATGCTATTAAATTATAATCCTCGTGATTGTTTGCCTTCTGCTGAAGATTTACCTGATTCTGATGATACTAACGAGAATGGTTATATTGGTATGATCAACAGGAAAAACGCTATTTAACTCCAGAAGAAAGAACCCAACAAGCTGAACAAAAAGCTCAAAAATTAGCAGAAAAACTCAAAGAATTAGGAATTGATCCCGATTCTTTATAAAATGGCTTTAGTTTAATTTATCACAACCAAATTAATCAATCAATAAAGCAATTTTTCCCATCATAGAGCCCTGTTCTAAAAGTTGATGAGCAGCTGCGGCTTCTGCTAAGGGAAAAGTTTGATTGAGATGAATTTTTAATTGACCTTGATCGATAAACTTGGCACATTGTTTAAGAATAGAAGTTTGATGTTTTTGAGCATCAACCAATCCCATTAAAGCAGGAGTTAACATCAACTCCAAACCAATGCTTAAATTACGGTTGCGGGCAATTTTCAAATTACCAAGATTAGGATCAGGTTGCAGAATAGTCACTAAATCTCCATAAACTTTAACCGCTTCACAAGTATCAAAAAAAGTCTTTCCTCCCACCGTATCAAAAGCTAAATCAACCCCCTTTCCTTCAGTCCAATTTAATACCCCTTGCACAAAATCTGTTTGTTTATATACGATCGTTTCATCGGCTCCAAATTGACGAGCTAATCTAGCTTTATCGGGGTTTCCCACCGTTACACAAACATCCGCTCCCTTGAGTTTAGCCAATTGAATCGCAATATGGCCAACTCCTCCAGTTCCACCGTGGATCAACACTTTTTGTCCATTTTCTAACCTACCTCGATCATAGAGCGATTCCCAAGCCGTAATTAAGACTAAGGGAGCCGCAGCAGCTTCAGCAAAGGTTAAGGAAGTGGGTTTATGAGCCACTAAATGGGACTCTACCACTGCTAATTGGGCATAATTGCCTGTTTGGGACTTTCCCAGTCCCCCTGCAAAAAAATAGACCTCATCCCCTGGTTTAAAGTCTGTTACCTCAGAACCTACTGCTTGCACAATTCCTGCACCATCACAACCTAAAATAGCTGGCATATCGTCTGGGTAAAAGGTTCCTCGATGGCGAAGTTTTGTATCAATGGGGTTAATGCCAGCAGCCTTGAGTTGCACTAAAATTTCTGTAGGACTACTAATCTGAGGTTCATGGACATCTTTTAAGGTTAAAACATCTGGTGTTCCTGGTTGATTGATTATGACGGCTTTCATAAATTTTACCGAATGATTTTCTAGTTCTTAATTTCTTTGATAAATTATACGATGGCTCAATCAGTAGAAATTCGTGTGCGTGGTACGGTGCAAGGAGTTGGCTTTCGTCCTACGGTATGGAAGTTAGCCAACGCTTGTGGGCTTTATGGAGAGGTAAGAAACGATGCGGAAGGAGTATTAATTAAACTATCTGGTAATGAGCCTGATATTGCCCGTTTTTTACAAAGATTAGAACATGAGGCTCCACCTCTGGCTCGTATTGAAACTATTGAAACCAAAGTTTTGGCCAATGTACTAGATTTTAAGGATTTTAAAATTGTCGCCAGTATTTCAGGTGAAAATCAAACCCAGGTTGCCCCCGATGCTGCTACTTGTGCAGCTTGCACAGAAGAAATATTAAACCCTTTGGCTAGACGTTACCGTTATCCTTTTACTAATTGTACCCATTGTGGGCCGCGGCTTTCTATTGTTAAACAAGTTCCCTACGATCGCGCCAAAACTACCATGGCAGTTTTTCCCATGTGTGTAGATTGTGCGCGAGAATATGAGAATCCGGCTGATCGACGTTTTCATGCCCAGCCGATCGCTTGTCCTGTTTGTGGTCCCAAGGTTTGGTTAGAGGGTTTGGAGGGACAAAAAATTGAGCGAAATCAATCTAGTCAGCTTGATGACTTGGATTATACCTCAGAATTAATCAAACAAGGTAAAATTGTTGCTATTCGAGGTTTAGGCGGTTTTCATCTTGCTTGTGATGCTAGGAATGAAAGAACAGTTGAACGTCTCAGGGAACATAAACGACGCTATGGTAAACCTTTTGCTTTAATGGCACGGGATTTAGAAGCTATTCGTCAATTTTGCTTTATTAGTGACCTTGAACAAAGTTTATTAGAAAGTCCACAAGCCCCCATAGTTTTATTAAATGTTAATGCTCAAGGAAAATTACCAAAAAATATTGCACCTAAACTTAATATTTTGGGTTTTATGTTGCCTTATACTCCATTACATTTTTTGTTACTAAAAGATTTAGATTTCCCAGTAGTAATGACTAGTGGTAATTTATCTAATGAACCCCAAATAATAAGCAATAATGAAGCTAGAAACCAATTAAAAGGAATTGCGGATTTTATTTTATTTCATGATCGAGAAATTGCCAATAGAATTGATGATTCTGTGATTCGTGTTATAGAAGAAAAGCCCTGTTTATTACGCCGTGCGCGGGGTTATGCCCCTAATTCATTTTCTTTACCTACTGGCTTTGAACAAGCACCAGATTTATTGGCTTATGGCGGTGAGTTAAAGTCTACTTTTTGTTTAATCAAAGATGGTAAGGCCATTGTTTCTCAACATCAAGGGGATTTAGAAGACTTAGCCACTTTTGAAGATTACCAACATAACTTACAACTTTATACTAATTTATACGATCATAAACCTAAGCTATTAGTCGCTGATTTACATCCCGAATATATTTCTAATAAACTTGCTCAACAAGAGGCAAAAAAATCAAAATTACCTTTAATAGAAATTCAACACCATCATGCTCATATTGCTAGTTGTTTAGCAGAAAATAATATTTCTCTGACTGATTCTCCTGTATTAGGAATTGCGTTTGATGGTTTAGGATTTGGTGAAGATGGCACAATTTGGGGCGGGGAATTCCTGTTAGCTGATTATCGTAATTATCAAAGATTAGGAACCCTCAAACCTATCGCTATGATCGGGGGAACACAAGCTATTCGGGAACCCTGGCGTAATACCTATGCCCATTTGATGGCTGCCTTGGGTTGGGAAAATTTGACAGAAAATTTTGCCGATTTAGAACTTTATCAATACCTAGAACAAAAACCCCGCCAAATTATTGAGCAAATGCTCCAAAAAAACATCAATGTCCCCCTTGCTAGTTCCTGCGGTAGACTATTCGACGCAGTAGCTGCTGCCATGGGAATTTGTCGTGATCAAGCCCTATTTGAAGGTCAAGCAGCCATAGAATTAGAGATGATGGTAGATAACAATACCTGGACTCAACCAGACGAATCCTTACATTATTCTTTTAAAATAGCTCCTTTGCCTGGGACTGAATTAGAATATGTCGAACCTTTACCCATGTGGCAAGCAATGCTTGGTGATCTCCAAGTCAAAACACCTAAATCAGTCATAGCTGCTCGTTTTCATCGAGGACTAGCACAAGCTGTTAGTGCAATGGTGGAAAAACTAGCCAATAAACTGGCAAAAAATGGTTTATCCTTCCATAAAGTCGCCCTTTCTGGTGGTTGTTTTCAAAATAAATTACTAACAGAAGAAGTATCCAAGCTAGTTCAAGCACAAGGTTTTCAGTGCCTCTCCCAAGGTAAAGTTCCTGCTAATGATGGCGGTTTAGCCCTTGGACAAGCTGCTATTGCCGCAGCACGACAGTTAGATTAAATTCAGACAAAAATCATAAGGAGAAAATTATATGTGTCTGGGAATTCCTGGTCAAATTGTCAAAATTACCGATTTTGAGCGCAAACTAGCAATGGTGGATATTAGCGGCGTACAGCGCGAAGTTAATATTATCTGCATTGTCGATGAAGAACATCCCCTTAATTCCTGTGTCGGTGACTGGGTTTTAGTTCACGTCGGGTTTGCCATGAGTCGCATCGATCAACAAGAGGCAGCAGCAACCCTCGCTTTACTCAATGAACTTGGTGAAATGCAAGAGGAGATGGTAGCCATGAAAAACTCAGCTTAAACAGAAGCTTCTGATTAGAATTAGAGAGGATAACCCACCAAACCAAAAAAAATGGTAACTAATCCCAATCTTCAACAACTTTACCCTTTTCTGCACGGCAAAAAACAGAATCCCCAGGCCATGAATGTTGCTCTTGTGGAGTCCGTACAGCAAAAAGTAGTCCATCACCAGCAAATGATTGAAGACTTTTTTGCCCACAACAGTCAACAAATCGTTGATGCAGCAGGGGCGATCGCTGATGTCTATCGTCATAATGGTAGGTTATATACCATGGGCAATGGGGGTTCAAGTTGCGATGCGGCTCATATTGCCGTGGAATTTCAACATCCGATCACGGCTGGTCGTCCTGCTTTAACGGCTATTGACCTAACATCTAATATACCCATGATGACAGCCGTAGGTAATGATGTGGGTTTTGAGCATATTTTTGCCCGTCAAGTAATTGCCCAAGTCAGAAAAGAAGACGCACTTTTCGGTTTATCTACTAGCGGCAATTCAAACAATCTAATTAATGCTTTTGTTCAAGCTAAAGAAATAGGTGCGCTCACCATTGGATTAACTGGTACCAATGGAGGAAAAATGACGAAAATTAACCTCGATCATTGTCTGGTTGTACCAACAGATAGTGTTCATCGTGTGCAAGAAGTTCATCTTATCATTTACCACATTCTTTGGGATTTAGTACATACATTACTAGCAGATGATCGGGGTAATCTTTAGAGTTTATAACTCAATAATTAGCCAAAAAATTGAGAACACAATTAAATTAAAAGAAGAACTATGAAATACGTTGATGAAT
>DLXW01000175.1 GCA_003448685.1 Cyanothece sp. UBA12306 | reverse complement strand
AGATCCCAAATGGGTTCTATATGGCATTCACAAAGTTCTTCCAGAATATCTATTTCTGATTGACCGCACTGGTCATCGCGATCATCAAAGTAAATTCATGGAGGAAATGATTGAGCGCCTTGTCCAAAATGGCGTTCTTATCACGAGCTATTTCTTTGACAGTGATCCGCAGATTTGCTTTCCAATTAATGAAGAGGGGTCTCCAAGAAAACTTGATGAAATAGCAGCTAAATATCCCGAACATCGTCTTGTTCTCAATGCAGACGCAGAAACACTATTTAGTGCTGAGACAGGAGAGTTACAACCTTGGGTTAGTCAGATAATGACTTGGAACGATCGAGTTATCTTAACTCCTAAACCTGTAGAAACTTGGGGATATCAGGAGTTAGAACTTATTCAATCTTTTATCATTTTACCAGCTACACCTGAAGGAATGCGGGTATTAAGCCAAGTTTTCCATCAAGGGGCAGCAACCTATGCCCTTTCTGAAAAGCCTCAATTTCCTTTGCCAGAGTCACTACGCATTCAACCTCATCGCTGGATTGATCGCAATCCACCTCCGTCTGCTCAGGTTGAGACAATGCTGGACTTATTGCAGGAATATCTCGCTAAAGAAGGATTTTACTGGTTCAGTGCTTGTGCTATTTTTCCGGAACTGCATTGGAACATCACAATCTATCTAGGTAATGTTCTTAAAACAGTTACAGGGCAATCTCTTCTTGAGGTATGCTCGGTGAGTAACATGGCTCGATTACCTTGGTTTCGCTACGGATACATACCAGACTGGTTGCGAGATCGCCTGATTAAAACTTTAACCCATGAGCAGGAGCAAACCATCCGTACTGAACTCCGTAATTTATTAGTTACGGCTGTTCAAGGATCGGTAGGTAGCTTGCAATTAGAAATCGCAAAATGGAATCAAAATTTTATTCCTAAACTTGCTAATCCAATCCTTCACCTTTTATGTAGGAGAGTACCGGAAGATAGTCCATTACGGGACTACATGTTCCTGAGCTTTATGACAGGGCAACCTAAACTTGCTATTGAAGTGCCAGATGCCTTCAGCCGTTTCGTAGGCAGAAAAAAAAATCTTCACTGGCTAATTGGAGTAACCTTGGTAAGTATTTTTACGATTTCATTTGACTTTCCCTCGATTATCAGGAGATTTAGCCCAGATGATTCTATCTCAACACCTGGAAAAACTACTGAATCTGAGCTTTTAAAGAAACTCCCAATAACACTGGATAGCGGGAGAAGATACTCTGCCTCCATTGCGATTAGCCCTGATAGTCAGCTTATTGCTGCTGGCTTTGATTCTTACGGTCCCACAGGTTCAGTAATTCTATGGGATTTAAGCTCTGGTTATCAGATAAGAGATATAGGGGGAACTTTAAGACAAGTTAGGGATATTGCTTTCAGTCCTGATGGTAAGATGCTCGCAAGCGCCGAGCTGCAAATTAAGATTTGGAATCCACTTAATGGGGAGCAACTTTTAATTCTCTCGAGCCATTCAGAAGATATTCGTTCTGTTGTATTTACTCCAGATAGTAAAACTCTGATTAGTGGGAGTAGTGACTCAACAATCAAGATTTGGAATTTATCCACTGGGGCAGAAATTCGCACTCTTAGTGGACACTCTGGCAAAGTAATGTCTGTTACTCTTAGCCAAGATGGTAAAACTCTTGCTAGTGGGAGTTGGGGAGGAGACAATACAGTCAAAATCTGGGATTTGCCTACAGGCGAACCGATGCACACTTTTCCTAGTAACACTGGAGAAGGAGGTACGAGGGGAGTTTTATCGGTTGCAATTTCTCCAAATGGTAGCTTTGTTGCTAGTGGTGATACCAGTGGTGATATACAGATTTGGGATTTATCTACTAAAGAATTGATCCATACTTTTATTGGACATAGAGGTCCAGTTGATTCTATTATTATAACTCCTGATAGTAAATTTCTTGCTAGTGCTAGTTCAGATGGTACGGTCAGGATTTGGGATTTATCCTCTGGGCAGTTGCTCTCATCTTTGGAGGGTTCATCATATATGCCTTCAATTGCAATCGGCGGTGGTGGTAAAATTATTGCTAATACCAATAGACTTTCAAACACAACCGTTATTCAAGTTTTCGATCTTTCAGCAGTAATTTCCACTACCCAGTCTAAACCTGTAGAGGATATCTCTCAGTATCAGTCTGCAGGAGATTCAAGGAAGCAAAAGTGTAACCTTCTTCTTCCAAGAGGTCCAGGTATTGGAGGTCAATTCTATTATCTCAGGGAGAAACAGGCTTGGGATGATTTGAACTGTGCAGAGCTTTATTGTGATTTAAGTAGTGTTGAGTGTAGAAAAGCTCTAAGACCTATCTGGAATGATGGAAACTTAAGTCTATACGATGCTTTCCCTGACTGGACACCTACCCCAGTAGATAAGTAGTCAAATAAACTATACTATTACTAATTTGGGTCGAACTGTACAAAGGTACAGAACACGACTTGGAAGGTTAAGCAAAATTTGTTCGGTAATTTGTCGAGAGTGATCGGGAGCAACGCGATTTTCTGAGATCAGGATTTAATTCTCAATTACACTGCTCTATTCTCAATAAAACTAGGTGTTTTTTTGGCGATCGCCTCCCCAAATAACGTATTTACGTCATAGATTTTCGTAACTCACTTTTTCGCGTTGCTCCCCCCAACTACATATCAATCCCAAAGCCCCTCCAACCGATTGGCACTCAGCCGAGTATCCCTGACGGTGTTCTGAATATTGGTGTGCCCCAAGTAGTCTTGAATCAGGCGAGTATCATACCTCTTGTTGGCGAGGTAGTAGCCGCAGCTATGCCGAAGCAGATGAGACCTGACCTCAAACTCAAAGCCAGCAGCTCTTCCAGCTTGTAGGAAAATGTGTGGCCATTAAACTCTGTTTATCTTGTGTCAAGATTGACTGATAAGTTAAATTACCAGCCACTCCACAAAATGACCGATAAATGTTGATATCGGTCATTTTGTGGAGTACCACCTTCCTATCACATACTGATAGTCTCTTGAATGCCAAAAATCATTGCTAGTCAGACATCTTGGTTATCTCATCATGCCATCCATCATTCCCGGCATTCCTACCTTCACAAATCCAGTCACTTCACGGGCGTGTTCGCGGATAACAGCTACCATATCTGGATCGTTTGAGGTTTCAGTGACCATAATCCCCTTGGATGTCATTTCAAACTGCCGATGATAAAGGTCAGGATTTTGAGCCATTGTCGGGAGGGTAGAACTCATCATAATCATCGGAATCCCTTGTCCATTCTCAATCCGTTGGTACATTCTCGGAACATGCTCTTTAATCAGAGCAGCGACTTGGGGGTTGTCTGATTCGGTTACGGTACGAACGCCTCCGGGAATCTCTTCGACAGTACGGCGGATTTGGTCATGGTTGGCGAAAAGCTGATGAATAATCCTCCCATCACCGCCCATCATCCTACCACCTCTCATTCCTCCCCTGCCCATCCCCTGGACACTCAAGGTTTCCCCACTGTAAGCTATTTCCGGCAGAGTCAAGCTCAAGAACAGAGTGAAGAGAAGACCAATCAAGACTATAATCGATTGACGATTCATATTATCTTCCTTGTTTGCTCATATTTAACTTTATCTTCACTTGAGAGCCTCTAAAGCTTTTTGGTTGACAATTCCTTTCTCTTCGGCGAGAAATTGGAAGAATTTTCGCCAAGCCACTCTCAGATCATTTTCGGTCGCCGAATCCCACACCTTTCGTTTATACCATTTTCGGAAATGAGAATTGACCATGCCCTTGGTAATTTCTTCAATCGACTCAACATCAGTTTGCCGACAAATGAAATGGACAAATGTATCCACGATATTAGTATGCTTTCTTACCGTTTTCTTGGTATATTTGTCGCTAAGATAGTCAGCAAAGTCCTGATTGAGACTTTCAAGGTGGTTACGGAAGGGTTCTCTAGCTGCTTCTGCCTTAGCTAGTGCTTCTAAGTACTGTTCAATCTGATCGCCGGGGATGGCGACTTTACCAGTAAACACTTTGGCCATCGGTTAACCTCATCAAAAAAACACCGAATAATCTACCTTGATGAGAGATTATTCATTTTCTCTTTAATTATTGTAAAATCTTTTCCCCAGATGATGAACAGCTCGAACTGAGCATTGTGATTTTTCTGATAATCAAGCCATTTGAAGAACAATTTTTCTTCAAAAGCCTTACAATAAAACTCAAGATAGTCAATCACATCATCATGCCAAGAACACACAAGGTTAAAAAGGAATCCGAAAACGGAAAACTAGCCGTTCAGGAACCAGAAACAACTAATGTCGAGATACTTTCAGAAGAATCTTCTCCTCTCTCTGACGAAGAAAAAAAAGACCTAGAACGACTAGAAGCTCAGGTTAAAAGTGCCGTTCTAGAGGCAGCAAAAGCCCTATGGGAGATCAATTCAAGACGCTTGTACAGGGAGCGATACGCCACGTTTGAAGACTACTGTGAAGATACGTTTAAGTTTTCTTCTCGGTACATTTATTATCAGGTGAGATTCGGGCAGTTTTTAAACACACTCGAACAGTCTGAACGAGCCGTTCAGATTTTGCCCCAGTCGGAATATCAAGCCCGCCCCCTCTCGAAGTTAAAAGAGGAGTCGGAACAGATCGAGGCCTGGCTGGAAGCGGTGGAAAGAGCCGAAGGAAAGACCCCTCCCTACTCGCTGGTTGAGCAGGTAGTAAGGAAAAAACTTACGCCCCAGGAAAAAACACCCAAGCAAAGACTATCCCTTTCCGAAGGGCACTTTTGCCAATTAGGTGGGCAGGTAGCGCAAGTTATCGCCAGTGCGGATGGCAGCTACCAGTTAAAACGGTGGGATCATAGTGAAGCCACAGTAGCCATCGATGACGTTAAAGAACTTCAGGTTGATAAGCGTTCTCTGTCGCGGGTGCAGTCGTATTTTGACCAGCTTGGGGTAGCAGCCGCACTGGTGGAGCGATACCGCGAGAAGACGGCAACGGCGGTACTTGGGGTACTCGCTAAAGCGGAGCTACCGCCGACAGAGCTGGAAACCAAGTTATTAAAATGCCTTGAGCGGGAGCTGTCTCGCAGGGATAAGGCTCAAGCTGAACAAGATTGATTTGAACAGTTGGGGCTTTTTAATGTCACTTTACGGGGCGCAGCATGGGAGTTGCCTATGATTTTAACCACTGGCAGATTTTCGAGTGGGAGTCACAGACACGGTACTACCGCGCCGAGATAAAACAAACGCTCTTTGGCGATTGGTGTGTCGTCTGCACCTGGGGAGGGCGCGTGCGATTCGTTCCTAGCCAAATCCATAAGCTAGGGTGAGAAAAATCAAAGAAAACTGGGGTAATCCAGACCGAACCTTGAAAATCTCATAACTGACTCTTGGATGGGGGTGAAAATCCCCCCCTGTAGAGGACACAGTGACTCCCTATCTGACCACGCCGACCAGACTCGGAATTCTGGAGAGTGAAGCTGGTAGCAGGGCGCAATCAGGGCTGAAGCAGATAAGTTCCCTGGCGCTAATGGGGAGACAGCACGGGTAAATAAGACCTAGAAAAGCATCCTACCCCAGAGCATCAATCTGGAAACAAAATGATGACTTGACTTCCTGTAATCTCACGGCAATTGCGCCCAATAGCCGTTATCCTCCGAGGTGGAAGTGGGTGAATTGGTCTGCCCTAAACTGTCACAACAATCTAAGAGTCGGAACGAATAAAAACCATGATTGAGTCTGGGGAAAGGTCGAAACCCTAGTAGGCTAGACGAGTAGCAGAAATCTCAGCATGGGGTAGGACGACCCGTAATTGGGTCGAGGCTAACAGAAAACAGAAAGCAATCATAGAGCATGAGTTGGACACATGGTTACTAAAGACTATCGTGAACTCTGGAAAAACATCCCTTGGCGCAAGCTGAGACGAAATCTTTTCCGCCTACAATGCCGACTGTTCAAAGCTGTTCGAGAAGGCGACAAGCTGAGAGTAAAGCGTCTTCAAAAACTGATACTGAAGTCTCGGTCTGCTAGATTATTGGCTATCCGACAAGTCACGCAGTTAAATACTGGTAGAAAAACGCCTGGAATAGATGGCAAAGCCAAGCTCTCCTTTAGAGAGCGGTTTGAACTAGACGAAGCATTGCGAAAACACTACCGCAATTGGAAACACCGAGGATTGAGAGAAATCCCTATCCCCAAGAAGGATGGGACGACTCGCATCCTCAAAGTGCCAACAATTGCCGATAGAGCCTGGCAGTGCCTAGTCAAATACGCCATTGAACCAGCGCACGAAGCACTCTTCCACGAACGGAGCTATGGGTTCCGACCAGGGAGAGGAGCGCACGACGCGCAACAATTCCTGTTCGCCAACCTACGCTCCACCTCTAACGGTATCGACAAGAAAATACTCGAAATCGATATTGAAAAGTGCTTCGATCGGATTAACCACAAAGTCTTAATGGATAAGGTCATAGCCCCACACTTTATTAAAGTGGGATTGTGGCTCTGCCTGAAATCTGGAGTCAATCCTGAATTTCCAGAACAAGGTACTCCCCAAGGTGGAGTGGTCAGCCCCCTACTAGCTAATATAACGTTACATGGGATTGAGGAGATACACACATCAGTTCGCTACGCGGACGATATGGTGTTCATCCTCAAACATAGTGAAAATGCTGAAGTTATTCGCCAGAAGATAGACCAATTTCTCTCAGAACGTGGACTGAACGTTAAAGAATCAAAGACAAGACTCGTTAGCTCGACAGATGGATTTGATTTCTTAGGGTGGAACTTTAAAGTCAAACCAAACGGAAGGTTTATAAGTACCCCCTCCAAGGAGAACTACCAAACATTCCGTAAGAAGGTCAAAGATATCGTCAACAACTCGAACGATGGTGCGAAGACTAAAGCTAAGAAGCTTGCCCCAGTCATACGGGGATGGAAGAACTACCACCGCTACTGTGACCTTAGCGGATTCGATGGAAAATTGTGGCAATTAAGCTATAGTTCCTTCAGGAAATTTCTGAAGGAAAAGACCATGAACCGCCACACAGCAGAAAAGCTCGCAGACAAAGCCTTCCCCTCAGTGGGATACAAAGTGAACGGGTTTGTGATGGTAAAGGGCGATATGTCTCCCTTCAACGGCAACGTTGTCTATTGGAGCAACCGTCAATCCAAGCTCTACGACGGAGCAACAGCCAAGGCTTTGGTCAAGCAAAACCATACCTGTGGGCATTGTGGCTCGAAATTCTTTGATGATGAGCGGATTCATCTGCATCACATCGACGGAAATCATGACAACTGGAAACCCAAGAATCTCTTGGCTATACATGAGTCCTGCCACGATTACATCCACATGAGCAAAACCAGCTGGCGTGGGGACATGAACCCCTGGAAGCCTTACTAGATGACGAAAAGAGCCAAACGTGGTAGAAAGAAAATGCTCTTTTTTAGCGGTCTCGCTCCGCGAGTGCGGCTGCACCGCTGTCTAACAGAAAAATGTTCCCAGAAATTTATAACAACCATTTAACAATTTACCTGAAAAAATCAGAATATTTAATACTGTTAATTATGGTACAATTGGTTCAAGTACATAGGAAAATTAGGTTAGAAGAGTTAGCCAATTATTTCCCAAGCCCCATTTTATTCGAGAGTCGTAGAAAAAAGTTAAAACGATTTTTAGAGATGCCGTGCTTGACTATTGAAGGAATATGGATACCTATCATAAAGCCGTGGTTAAAGCAATCATTTAATCCCGGGTCTGTATTACATATTGTTATTGATAGAACCCAATGGGGATTGATAAATATCTTGATGATAAGTCTGATAGTTGAGAACAGGAGTATTCCTTTATATTTTGAGTTGTTAGATCACACAGGAAACAGTAATTTTGATACCCAGAAAAGCATATTGAGCCGAGTATTGCCGTTACTAAAAGAATACAAAGCAGTTGTATTAGGGGATAGAGAATTCTGTTCAGTTGAATTAGCAAAGTGGTTAAATGGACAAAAAAAGGTATATTATGCCCTCAGATTAAAGAAAAGTACCTATATTGAAGTAGAGAAAGAAATCTGGTCAACGTTAAAGAATTTAGGATTATCTCCAGGAATGTCTTTATTTTATAAAGGAGTAAAAGTGACGAAAACGAGGGGATTCACAGGCAGTAATATAGTGGCAAAATGGAAGAGAAGATATCGAGGAGTCGAGACAGAAGAAGCTTGGTTTATCATCACCAACTTAAAGAGTCTTGATGAGACGATTGATGCTTATAAAAAGAGATTTGGTATTGAGGAGATGTTTCGAGACTTTAAGAAAGGTGGTTATGATTTAGAGAGAACTAAATTAACTGGACATCGCCTTACTTCCTTAATTATATTAATAACTTTAGCTTATTCAATAGCAACATTTTCTGGTAAAATCATTAAAGCTAAAGGATTAGCTAAGTATGTAGGGAGAGTCAGAAAAAATAAGAAAATGCGACGGAGACATAGTAATTTTTATATTGGTCTTCATGGAAAAGATTGGGTTGAATCTTGCGATTTGTTTGCTGTTGAATCCCAGGCATTGATGCAATTAAGCCCTGGAAAATGTGCCTATTATCGACAAGGGCGACGGGCTATATCCCTGATTAAATCTAGCTTGTAGCTTTTTCTGTCCCCACGCCAGCAAAACCAGTTAGTCGGGAGCCGAGTGCGGTGAAAGTCGCACGCTCGGATCTAAATGAGAGGTGCGGGAGGTAATACTCCCCATCGACTCGGGTCTTGCTGTTCCCCAA
>DLXW01000215.1:12197-14304 GCA_003448685.1 Cyanothece sp. UBA12306 | reverse complement strand
TTTTCTTCATGAATAATGCAGGTTAGTATGGGTTTTAGGAAATTTTTTTGAAGAATCGGATATTTTAAAGCCATTTTCATCAACAAAAATTTTTAATAATTTATTCCTGTTCAGACCAAAAAACAATAGAATTATCAAGAGGTTTAATAACAGTTCCAGGATAATAAAAAGAGAGAATTTTGTCAGCACTCCAGCCTAATTTAGCCAAGTTATAAGAACCGTATTGACTCATACCAACACCGTGGCCAAAACCTCCCCCAACAAAAGCAAATGCTTTTAATTGTTTTTGTTGATTATAAATTGGCTCAAGATAAAATAAGGTACTACGGGGGGGTCCAAAAGCACTACGGACTTCATTTTTATGTAATTCTAATATTCCTTGATCAGTTTCTACTTTCATAGTCAGAATACGTCCAGAATCTGCCCTTTTGGTAACTTCCATCCAATGAATATTTTTCAAATTAGCTAAAGGATGTTTACGTCTTTCAAGGTATTTCTGTAAATCTCGAGTTAAACTTTCAATAGTTGCCTGTCGGTTCCAACGAAATACACTTCTTCCCGTCTCATTAAATCCCTGATTCAAACTAATAAAACTGCGAAAATCTTTTTCATTAGCTAGGGACTTCTCAGACAGATTCCAAAGTTGTTTTGGTGAATCAATAACTGCTTTTAAATAGGGTCTTTTTTCCCCATTCCAAACATCACTAAAACTAGCCGTTACCCCTCCAGTTGTTGAGGAATAAAGAGCATCAACCAATTCATTTTGATAAGTTAAGACTAATCCCTTAGTAGCTGCGATCGCTTGATCAGCCTGAGGACTGGTTCCAGTTAATCCATAATAGACCTGACAGTGGGTTGTAGCACACAATTCGTAATTATCGGCCTTAAAACGTCTTAAATTACGTAAAGCATAGGTACGAGCAATAATAGTCTGTGCTTTAGCCGCATTTGCTGGGGCCCGAGAGCCAATTTCGTGGGGAACTACACCCCTGAGATAGGTTTCTAAAGAAATATTATTAACTAGAGTATAGGTTCCATAAGCATTGGGTTGTAGTGTTAAATCACCCCCATAAACCCGCATTTTGCCCTTGCTGGGATTAACTTGGATAGGGTTTTTTCCAGAGATAATTTCTAAATAATGAGCACCATAACGCTTTCCGGCAGCCGTAAATATTGCTTGAGGTTTAGCGGCTAAAATATTTGATTCAAGATAAGCATCTTTAAACCCTTTGTTCTTAAGACTTTGCAACAACCAACGACGTAATAAAGGAGTTTCATAGACATCTCGTTTAGCCCAAACTTGCCACCTTCCAGGTTGGGTAACTTCTACTTTAATCCCTCTTTCCTTCCATTGGTTAGCACTATCTTCTGCGGTTTCAAAAGTAGCATGATCGCTTAGAACAACCTTTTCTTGTAATGTAGGTTGGGGTAAAGGTTGCTTAACAACTTCGACGGTTAATTGATTGGTTTTTAGGGTTTGTTCAACGCCATTACTATCGGAAAATTCTAAAGTCAGGGTATCCCCATTAGTAGCATTAATGGTTAATGTCTCTTTTTCTTTTTCTCCAAACCTTTGAACGATTCCCACTTCTATTTCAATATCCTTGGCTACAGCAGGAGCTGTCAAGACCCCTCCTAGTAGTATGGGGAGGGAAAATAAGGCTGTCAGTAGATTTTGGCTTCTAACTGGGTAGGGAGTCTTGGTGTTTTCCATATTGAGCAAGAGTCTGGTTGGTCAATTTTACGCTTTGTTATTTTTTATATCAAAATTTCGGGAAATTAGCATTAGCCACAGCACAAGAACTAGGGTTTTAAATCTTACCAAATTTTTTCAATGAATCGGTAGTGCTATATCTGGTCATTAATTTGCTTTTTTCCTATGCCCATTTAATATAATCTATCGAACTTGCCAGACGTAATCTCTGTGATAATTGTTGCCTTGATCGACACTCCCACCGTTAAACGCTATAGGGTGTAGGGTCTAGGGGGTGGGGTGTGGGGAAAAATTTAGAAGACAACTCGCTAATTTTATCCCAACTTTCATCTAATGGATTCTAACTGATACTATTTAACCCCCAATCAAACTTTGAGAACTGATCATATTTTC
>DLXW01000215.1:2627-11987 GCA_003448685.1 Cyanothece sp. UBA12306 | reverse complement strand
GAACTGATCATATTTTCACTACACCCTTTGCTATAGAAATCAGAATTCAGGACAATAATATTCAATTAAGTCAAAGAATACGGGTTTTTATTGCGCTTAATACCCTTTAAATTCAATAATATTTTTTAATATTAAGATTTTTACTCAGATACTCGAAGACTCCTCAAATTTACTATGACCAGTTTTGATTAAATTTGAGAAGTCAGGATTTCAAAATTTCTTAAATAGTTACAACCTTGCGAGCCGGAATTAGGTTTTTATGAGCAAGATATTCATGAATATCAAAAGGTTTCAGTTTGCAAAGATCTTTAGCTAATTCTTGAACTTTAATCGTTTTGGGGAGATGGGGAGTCAAGGAGTCCCGAATAAAGCCTAACATTTGAGGTTCTGCTACTAAAAGAAGTTGACGAGCATCACGTTCTTGGATCAAATTAATAATTTTAGTTTCCACTTCTTTAGCAAAACTGCGTTCAAATTCACTAAGATGGTTTTGACGATGATCATCATAGCGATGACCTTGACTACGAGAACCTCGATTACGTCCCGTTTTAGTATTAGCCCAAAGATCCTTTCCTGCAAGTTCCTTGACATTATTGCTCAAAGATTGATGTTCAACCAAATTAGGACTCGATTCATATTCAGGAAACTCAGCAGTTTCTAAGGTAAAGAAACGGGCTCTAGTACCGTCAAGAACAGCAACAACAGCTTGATTCATAAGGATTTTCAAATATAATTCTCAGATATTCCCATCTTAACAACCTCTGGTTGTATCCTAGAACACTTGGCCATAAAGCTTAAAAAAACTTTGAATAGGCCAAATATTGTCTGCGTAAAAAAGCTCAACCTTCAACTTTTAAATTTCGCTGAGGATCGCCTAAATAGGGTTGAATCTCTTCACTTGAGATTTCTGGTGTTAATTGCCAATGTTGGGCTAAACGTTGCAGGAGTTTGTCTTGTTCTACCCGAAAACGATCCACATTAGGGCCATAATTAATAATCGAAAACCAAACTGGACCCCGTTCTTGGGTGGGAATAACCCCTGCTAAAGCACTAACTTGAGCCAGGGTACCTGTCTTGACAGCTACACCATCAGGAATACTACGCCACTCGATGGTTCCTCGATTATCCCTTCCTGCCATAGGGAATAAATCATTAACTTTTAAAGGATTATCCGCTAATTTTTCTTCAATTGCCATGAGCATAGCTACTGAAGCCCGAGGAGAAATCCGATTTTCTACCCCTAAACCCGAACCATTAATTAATTGAATCTCTTCTGGGGAAACATTAGCTGCTTTTGCAGCCATTTGAGCAACCAAGTCCGCGCCTCCAGCAGATTGTGCTAACATCTCGGCCATGGCATTATTACTATAGAGATTCATTTGTTTGACCAATTCGGCTACCGTTAAAGACTGGTGACGAATTAATAATCGCGCTCCATCGGGAAGATTATTTTCCACTCGAACCAAACCAGCGATCGCCACTTGGGGACGGGGAGTCTTGGGGGGTAATTTTTGATGTTGCTGCTGCACGATTCTACTCCAACGGGCTGAGTTCAAACCTAATTGGAGTAACTCTCCTGAATTTTGCACATCAGAGCGAAAATTCATCCAGAAATCGCCAACAATAATTAAATTACCAGTAACCTCACGAATACCGATTTGATTGAGTTGGTTTCCTAAGGCGATCGCCTCTTCCCAAACAAATAAAGGATCTCCACTACCTTGAACAATTAGATCTCCTTGAAGCACTCCCTTCTCAATTTTACCCACAGCATGGATCAGTGTTTCAAAACGATGATCCGTACCCCAAGTTTCCAAAGCAGCAATAGAAGTAGCAATTTTGGTTAAAGAAGCGGCTGACATAGGCATTTCAGGCTGATGATCACCCAAATAAGCCCATTCAGACTGAAGATAAACCCCCTGTTGATTGGGAGAAAAACCCAAAGCAGCAACTTTTTCGAGATAATCAGCGACGATTTCCTCGACAACTTGATCGGAGTCAGTCGGAACAGCAAAAATTTCAGCCTCTTGCCAAGAAACAGAAGAAACTGACGGCAAAGGCTCTGGAGTTCGTCCCAAAATATTGAGGAATAAATTACCCAAAGTCAAAGCGAATATTTCTGACATTCTAAAAATCTCCTCAGATCGTGCGATAATCGGGTTAAGGTTAATCTTTAATTTATCTTAAAATTAATGAAAGTCTGAAGATCGCGAAACTCTTTTACCATTATTCCTTAAGCCTAATAGTAAAATTACGAATATTTTTAATTCGGATTGTTCCAGGCTTCTGTTAAAATTTTGAAGGCTTCTATCCCTATTGATCAATGGCATTAACTCGCGCAAGAATCGCAGTAGACGCTATGGGGGGAGATCACGCCCCTGGTGAAATCGTCGCCGGAGCCATTAGAGCTTCCGAAGAACTTGATGTCAAGGTGTTGTTGGTAGGCGATCGCCAACAAATCGAAAACTCACTCCAACATCATGCCCAGTCTCCTAATCTCGAAATTGTCGAGGCTGATGGGGCGATAGCTATGGATGAAGGAATTCCAGAACTAAGGCGCAAACCCAAAGCCTCCATTAATGTGGCCATGAATTTGGTCAAAGAGAACCTCGCTGATGCCGTCGTTTCCGCCGGACACTCAGGAGCAGCAATGGGGGCAGCTACTCTACGCTTAGGACGGATCAAAGGTATTGATCGTCCGGCGATCGGAGCAGTCTTTCCGACGATGTTAGCGGGTAAATCGGTTATTATTCTAGATGTGGGAGCGAATGTAGATTGTCGACCCAAATATTTAGAGCAGTTTGCCCTAATGGGGACGATTTATAGTCAATATGTCCTAGGAGTGGAACAACCTAAAGTAGGTTTACTCAATATTGGTGAGGAATCTAGTAAGGGTGACGATCTAGCCCTACAAACCTATCAATTATTAGAAGCCAACCCAACAATACCCTTTATCGGCAATGCAGAGGGACGAGACGTTCTCTCGGGCCAGTTTGATGTGATCGTCTGTGATGGCTTTGTCGGCAATGTCCTCCTCAAATTTGCGGAAGCGGTGGGAGAGATCTTGCTTCAAATCATGCGTGAAGAATTACCCCAAGGTTGGCGGGGAAAAATTGGAGGTACACTTCTCAAACCCAATCTCAAAAAGCTTAAACAACGTATTGATCACGCTGAACATGGTGGAGCTTTGCTTTTTGGGGTAGCTGGTATTTGTATTATTAGTCATGGTAGTTCTCAAGCTCCATCAATCTTTAATGCCATTCGTTTAGCTAAAGAAGCTATTAATCATCATGTTATAGAGCGCATTCAAGCTGACAGAAATAAACTTGAAGAAAGCAGTTTCACTGAATCAGCAATTATAAATAGTGAACAGTAAACAGTAAAGTTACTCTAGGGGAAATGTTCTCCCCTAAATCATAATTATTGTTAGAACATAAGGGGGAATTTTCTTGAACTCATCAGGGATAGGAATTGCTATTACCGGCTGTGGCTCAGCTACGCCAACTCAGATAATGACTAATGATGATCTAACTCATTTGGTGGATACTTCAGATGAGTGGATTCATGCTAGAACAGGGATTAGTCGACGACATCTAGCTTCATCTGAGATTGGTTTGGCTGAACTCTCGGCCCAGGCTGCTGCTGAAGCGATTAAAAGGGCTCAGTTGACCCCCAGCGAAATTGATTTGATTATCTTAGCAACTTCTACTCCTGATGATTTATTCGGTAGTGCGGCTAAAGTACAAAGTTTATTAGGCGCTTCTAATGCGGTAGCCTTTGATTTGACTGCTGCTTGTTCAGGTTTTGTCTTTGCCCTAGTAACAGCGGCTCAATTCATTCGCACAGGAGTATATCAACGGGTAGTAGTCATTGGGGCTGATATTCTTTCTCGTTGGGTTGATTGGTCTGATCGTAGTACTTGTGTCCTATTTGGTGACGGGGCGGGGGCTGTAGTTTGTCAAGGAACTTCTGATCACGATAACTTATTAAGCTTTGAACTATATAGTGATGGGGAACAGCATGATTGTCTTAATCTTTCCTATCAAGGACAGAAAAAATCCCTCAAAGATAATCTAACCATTAGCCAGGGAACCTATGAACCTATCACGATGAATGGGCGGGATGTTTACCGTTTTGCTGTCGCTAAAGTGCCAGAAGTTATTGAAAAAGCTTTATTTAGAGCTAATCTCAACGCTGATGATCTCGATTGGCTCATTCTACACCAGGCTAATCAACGCATTCTCGATGCTGTAGCCCAAAGACTAAAGATTCCCTCGGAAAAAGTGATTTCCAATTTAGGAGAATATGGCAATACTTCAGCAGCTTCTATTCCCCTCGCCTTTGATGAAGCGGTTAGAGAAGGAAAAATTAAAACTGGGGATGTGATTGCTACTTCTGGATTTGGGGCAGGTTTAACCTGGGGGGCAGCAATTTTTGTTTGGGGTATCTAGAGTGTTGACCTCCTCACCGCCCTATAAGTGCGATGATTCCTAAACCTCACGATCTAGGTTCCTGCTTCATTCACCGTCGCATACCACAGTTTAAAACTATGTACTGTCTTACACAGAGTCCACAGACTTTCACTCCCATTGCAGAGAGTCCGATCCCGATAGTCCATCGGTACGGTTTAGCTCCAAAGCTTTTTGTACTTGCTGCTTGGATATTTTACCTGTACAAGCGTTTCTATACAGAACCTCATATATCCAGTTGTCAAGGTGCATTGCCTACTGCTTGGTTTTCGCTTTTCGGCTCTTTAAGTGTACCAGACAAAATATAAAGCCGTCCTACAAGGACGGGGTTTCTACCCAAATTTTCGATGAACTAATTGCTCCTTAAATTGTGTAAATCATACCCCGTAGGATTTTGAAATACTTTGAGATCAAATTGAGGTACGATCGAAAGGATATGCTCAAAAATATCGGATTGAACCGTTTCATAATCCGCCCAAGCTGTATCAGTGCAGTAGACGTAAGCTTCAATGGGTAAACCATGGTCAGTGGGCTGTAATTGGCGTACTAAAAAAAAGTGATGATCACTAATTTTAGGATGGGCTTTTAGATAAGCTGTGACGTAAGCACGAAAGACACCAATATTGGTCAGTAATTTTTGTTGCGCTAGGATAGAATCGGAAATGACTGCGATTTTTTCCCTAGGTTCTCCGGATTCTGCTAATTTTTCTTGGATATATTCGGAGATATGTGGAATCTTAGAAAAACGTTCTAACATCTGTCCATCACAGGGTTTAATAAAATTCATATCGATATAGACTGAACGCTGAATTTTACGGCCACCTGATTTAAACATTGCTTGCCAATTTTTGAAAGAATTAGAAATTAAGGCATAGGTAGGAATTAGGGTAATTGTATTATCCCAATTGAGAACTTTAACGGTAAATAAATTAATTTCATTGACGAAGCCATCTGCCCCATATTGGGGCATTTCAATCCAATCTCCTAGGCTTAACATTCGATTAGCAGCTAATTGTATTCCGGCGGTAAATCCCATAATAGAATCTTTAAAAATCAGCATAAAAATAGCACTACCTGCTCCCACTGCTGCCAAAATATTAGTGACAGGTTGATTGATCCAATTGGCCATAATAATCAAGATAAATAAAATCGCAATTAAAATATAAAAAAGCTGGACAAAAACTCGAATAGGAATAGTCTTTAATCTTGGATGAGATTCTCCAACTCTGACAATTAGATCAAGAATACGACTAATCATTAAAAAAGAAATGATTGCTACTGATATCGTTAATGTGTTGTCTTGTAGCCAAAGTCCAACTTCATAAGAATCAGGAAAATTTTTCAGAATTCTTCCCAGCCCTGGAAACCAAATAATGGCGTGTCCCAGTTGTAAGATTCGGCTGTTCCAAAACATATATTTTTTTTCATTTCTACGAGGCAATATGTATTTTTGAAAATATATTAATAACCAACTAGCTATGATCATTATCGAGAAAATACCTAAAGAAATAATACCTTGGTGTAGAAGATAATGGGGTTGACGAACCTTCCAAGCATCAGTTAAGGCATCGCTAACGATTCTAGCCATAATTCTCGATAATATTGGTATGGGAATTCCATAGAGTTGAGAATCAGCAGATGTGAGCGTCATAAGTATCCATTGCTGCCGAATATTTTCGTCAATGGTATCAGATTGGTTGGTTCTGTAAATAACTAAAACAGTCTCATTATTTAAAATTGCTGGAAGAACTTTAAGATCATCAGGATTGATATTTCTCTTAATAATTCCATCGAGAGTATTTTCGATTGTTTGTACCCGTTCTTTTAATAATTCATCATCTTGTTGAACATTAATAGCAATGGGAAAAATGATCTTACTGTCTAGCTTAATAGCCCTATAATGCAGATTTCCCAGTTTTCCTGAACTTAAATTAAATAAACCGAGAGAATCTAATTCGTCTCTTTTTTCTAAAAGTTTCTTGGCTTCGTCTCGGCTCAGGTTATAGGTTTGAGAAATCTCTTCTATATCAAGCTGTCTCTGTTCAATAGAACTGCGATAATTTTGTGCAACTTCTTTTTTGCTAATTTGCCCAAAAATAACGAATACAATACAGAATATCAGGGTAATAATTAGGTACAAACGATCACGAGAAAAAAAGTTTTTTATTGTTTGATTAATGTTCATGGCTTTCTATTTTTTGAGACAAAGTCCCTTAGATCTGTTGTGTTTTTGTTGTTTCAAGCTCTATTTTTAGATTTAACAATCATTTTAAAGGTAAAATATAGAGTTCAGATGATAAAATCACGAATGCGGTCACTGGTGAGTATATGGCAGAAACTTTATTATTTAATGCACTACGTCAGGCCATTGATGAAGAAATGGCCCACGATGATACAGTCTTCGTTTTAGGAGAAGACGTGGGACACTACGGAGGTTCCTACAAGGTAACAAAAGATCTTTGCAAAAAATACGGCGACCTTCGGGTTCTCGACACCCCCATAGCAGAAAATAGCTTTACAGGAATGGCTGTAGGTGCGGCTATGACAGGATTACGTCCCATCATTGAAGGAATGAACATGGGATTTTTACTCCTAGCCTTTAACCAAATAGCTAACAATGCCGGGATGCTAAGATATACCTCTGGGGGAAACTTCAAAATCCCCATGGTTATTCGCGGTCCAGGGGGTGTAGGAAGGCAGTTAGGGGCAGAACACTCCCAACGCCTTGAAGCCTATTTTCATGCCGTTCCTGGGCTAAAAATCGTCGCCTGTTCCACTCCATACAACGCTAAGGGACTTCTCAAAGCTGCTATTCGTGATGATAACCCTGTTCTGTTTTTTGAACACGTTCTTCTTTATAACCTGAAAGAAAAACTCCCCGAAACCGAATATATTGTACCTTTGGATCGAGCAGAAATCGTCCGACCTGGTAAAGATGTAACTATCCTCACCTATTCCAGGATGCGTCATCATTGTCTTCAAGCTTTAAAAACCTTAGAAAAAGAAGGCTATGATCCCGAAATCATCGATTTAATTTCCCTCAAACCCTTTGATTTAGCAACTATTGGCGAATCTATTCGTAAGACCCATCGGGTAATTATTGTAGAAGAATGTATGAAAACAGGTGGAATTGGGGCTGAATTAATCGCTCTAATTAATGATAATTTCTTTGATGAATTAGATGCCCCTGTGATTCGTTTGTCATCTCAAGATATTCCCACTCCCTATAATGGAACCCTAGAAAATCTCACCATTGTCCAACCCACTAAAATTGTGGAAGCAGTGCAGAAAATGATCGGATTACAGGTTTGATTTGAGATGGGTTAAAGGGGAAAGAAGGAGAAAGGGTGATTTGTTGACTCACAAACCCCTGATTCAGAAACTCCTGATTTGATTAAGGACATATTATGCAAAAACAGCGTTTATTATTGGGTTTAATTGCGGCCTTAGCCATTGGTGCGATCGCCATTTTGGTGACTCTGGGACTCCAGTTGGGATTAGACTTGAAAGGAGGAGCTCAATTAACTATTCAAGTCAAACCCACCCCAGAGATACAGCGGATCAGTCCCGAAGATTTAGAGGCTCAAAAAACAGTCTTAGGAAATCGGGTTGATGCTCTAGGGGTTGCTGAACCCATTGTACAAACCCTAGGAAACGATAAAATAGTCATCCAATTACCAGGGGTTACTGACCCCGAAAAAGCCGAAAGGGTTTTAGGGGGAACAGCACAACTAGAATTTCGAGAACAAAAACAAGGAACTGAAGGGCAGTTTCAAGCTGAATTTACCATCAAACGTCAGTCAGAAGCAGAATTAGCCCTGCTCAGACAGGTAGAACAGACCCCAGAAAATGCTGAACGCATCGCTGAACTGACTCAATCAATTGAACAATCTAACCAAGCTATTTTAAACCTGTTTCAATCTGTTGATTTAACCGGTAAAAACCTAGAAAATGCCCGTCCTAGTCCTACCCAAGCAGGAACCAGTTGGGAAGTGGCTATTAATTTTAATAATGAAGGGGGCAAAAAGTTCGCCGAACTGACGAAAAATCTCGCCGGAACTGGCCGCAGTATTGGCATTTTCCTCGACAATGTCCTGATTAGCGCTCCCGTTGTTGGCGTGGAGTTTGCTAACACAGGAATTACTGGAGGAAGTGCAGTCATCACTGGTAACTTTACCATTGAAAGTGCCAATGATTTAGCGGTACAAATTCGAGGGGGTTCCCTGCCTTTTCCTGTAGAAGTGGTGGAAAATCGAACAGTAGGGGCAACCTTAGGTCAAGAGAGTATTCGACGGAGTATTTACGCAGGGTTAGCCGGATTAATGCTTGTGTTAATCTTTATGGCGGTTTATTATCGTCTCCCTGGGGTTTTAGCCAATTTAGCTTTGGCTGTTTACACTTTACTAACTTTGGCCTGTTATTCTTTGATTGGAGTCACGTTGACTTTACCTGGTATTGCCGGATTTATTCTCAGTATTGGTATGGCCGTAGATGCGAATGTCTTGATTTTTGAACGGACTCGTGAAGAATTGCGAACAGGAAATAGTCTTTATCGTTCCGTTGAATCGGGTTTTTACAACGCTTTTTCGAGTATTTTAGACAGTAATGTCACCACTTTAATCGCCTGTGGTGCCTTATTTGGATTAGGGTCAGGATTAGTTAAAGGGTTTGCTTTGACTTTGGCCGTTGGGGTTTTAGTTAGTATGTTTACTGCCCTAACTTGTAGTCGAACCTTACTTTTATTAACAGTGTTAGGATTGCCTTCTGTCCGGCAGAAACCCGAACTTTTTTGTCCTAATTTGCCAACTACAGCCAAATAAACACGAGGGAGAGTGGGAGAGGAGGAGAAATTTTAACTATTAGTGGTTCTCCATTCTCCATTCTTCATTCT
>DLXW01000215.1:0-2294 GCA_003448685.1 Cyanothece sp. UBA12306 | reverse complement strand
CATTCTTCATTCTCCATTCTTCATTCTCTTCTATTAACTAATCACTCAACTATGAAAATACATATTCTTAAATGGGAACGTTTGTGGTGGTCAATTTCGGCATTAATTGTCCTGGTTGGAATCATTGCCATGGTAATTTCTTTTTCTAATTTTGGCGCACCTCTACGCCCTGGATTAGACTTTATTGGGGGAACCAGACTCCAATTGCAATTAGCTTGTGGAGTAGAAGATAACTGTGATCAACCCATTAATACAGGTGAAGTACAGGATATTTTGAACCAACAGGGATTATCTGGTGCTACGATTCAAGTTTTAGAGGGGAATATTCTTTCAATTCGCAGTAAAAACCTTGATGTAGACCAAAGAACCCAATTACAAAGCTTATTAAACCAAGAAATTGGACAATTTGATCCAGAAACAATTCAAATTGATACTGTTGGTGCCACCATAGGAAAGGAACTATTTAGTTCAGGAATTTTAGCTTTATTAGTTTCTTTTTTTGGAATTATTGTTTATCTAAGCGTCCGTTTTCAATTTGATTATGCTTTGTTTGCTATTGTTGCTCTTATCCACGATGTGTTAATAACAGCCGGATTATTTGCCGTATTGGGTTTAGTCGCAGGTCTGGAGGTTGATAGTCTGTTTTTAGTAGCCTTATTAACTATCATTGGATTTTCTGTTAATGATACGGTGGTAATTTATGATCGTATTCGAGAAAATTTAGAGAAAAACCCCGAGTTAAATATTAATCAGGTCGTAGATAATTCTGTTAATCAAACTCTAACCCGTTCTATCAACACCAGTTTAACGACGATTTTGCCATTACTGGGTATCTTTTTATTTGGTGGAGAAACCCTCAAATATTTCGCCCTTACTTTGATTATTGGTTTTATGACCGGAGCTTATTCTAGTATTTTTATTGCTAGTACCCTCCTCGCTTGGTGGCGTAACCGTCAACCTACTAATTCCCAATTAAACACGAATTAAAGAATTCAGGAGATTCTTCTAGCCAGCGTGGTGGCTAAATGACTTAAGACCAAGGAGACAAACTGAATATTAAAAATACTCAATGCTATCAATTGACCTAGGGATAAATCCCCTTCTAGAACCAAACTGCTACCATACCAAACAACGAAGATAAAGATTAGGGTTAAAGGCAGGCGAAAAGATAATGGTAGGGGTTGTGATGAGGAGTCTTTTCTATTCAAAAGATAATAAGTTCCACCAGCTAATGCAGTCAAAATAATCGATGCTCCTGCCATCAGGGGATAATAAACAAACATAACTACAACTATTGCCAAAACTTTAGGTAGTGTATTAGCAATTCTCAGAAAAAATTCCGATACTAGAGCAGAACGAATTAAAATAGTGGTGAGAGTAGCTAAGCCAATCTCAACCCCACTGGTAATCAGAGAGCTAATTAATAAAAATAAGCCCAATACTGAGAGGGTATCAGGCGAGTTCTGGACAATAACTTTGTCAATAATCACCTGAATTAGTAGGGGAATTAATAACCAAAAGACCATCCCCCACAAATTACCAAAAAATATGGCTACTGATAATGTAAAGCTTAGAATTATCTTGTTCACTAATACGCCTTTTTCTATTATTTAGAATCGATAATTTTTGTTGTACAAAACCTAGATGGGTTATTGATACTAAAGTTTGACTAAGGAGAAATTATTTCTGGTGAATTGAGTTGAGTTGGTAAATTGAGTTAATCCATAATCGATATGCCAGTTTCCTTCTTCATCTTGATAAATATCTTCAACTTTCATTTTATTGTCTCCCTAATTATTTGTTTAAAATTTCCTTAAATCCGCAATTTATTTACTCTCTTGTTTGAGAAGCAATAATAGTCTTTCTAATATTTAGACTTCAACTATCCTTGGTTGCTTTCAAGAAATTTATCTTTTTTATTGACAAAACTTAACATCTTTAATTCCCCTCCCACTAAGAGGCTGTTCCTAAAGAAAAAGTAAAATTATCTGAAGAAGCTAGAGGAAGGTTATTTATATTAATGCTTTCAACCAATAGAATAATTCTTAAAAGTCCTCTGAACACCTAATATTTCGTCTTAAGATTTATTTTAGTAATAATTGCTGAGATTATCACTGTATATAAAACCCATAATCGCCACTAACAACTGAATATTATGTGTTTTTTTCGGTTTAGACATCTGATAGCAGTTTTCAATTGAGTGTATCAATATTTTAGTTGAGTGAGTTTGGGAAGTGTGGGGGAATTCAATACTGCTCGGTTAAGCCCAAAACCTCACGGGGTGACAACAAGCT
>DLXW01000117.1:19286-19935 GCA_003448685.1 Cyanothece sp. UBA12306 | reverse complement strand
AGTAAGTTTTCGATCTACTGAGATTAGGGTATCCTGACGACAATAAGATGAAAAATATTAAGGAGAAAAGGGTGAATCAAGAACGAGCTTATTGGTTAGCATGGTCACAAATATCAGGAGTTGGACCAGTATTAATTACGCGTATTCAACAGCAGTTTGGTAGCTTACAAGAAGGTTGGAGCGCACCTCAATCAGAATTAACTCAAGTTGAAGGAATTGGTTTTAAATCACTGCCCAAAATTCTGAAACAGCGATCGCAAATTAACCCCCTGGAATTGCTCGAAAAACATTCTCAGAAAAACCCTAATTTTTGGACTCCTGCGGATGCTAATTACCCCCATTTATTAAAGGAAATTCCCAGCCCTCCGGCAGTTTTATATTATCAAGGACAGGTTAACTTATCAGAAAATCAAGGAATTACTCCAGCCATTGGCATTGTCGGCACTCGTTACCCCACTGAACATGGTCGCCGTTGGACTCATAATATTAGTCAAGCTTTAGTTAAACACGGTTTTACCATCATCTCAGGCATGGCTGCCGGAATTGATGGAGTAGCCCATCAAAGTTGTTTACAAGCCGGAGGAAGAACCATTGCCGTTTTGGGAACGGGGATAGATCTAGTTTATCCGTCAAACCATCGCCAATTACA
>DLXW01000117.1:18785-19068 GCA_003448685.1 Cyanothece sp. UBA12306 | reverse complement strand
AAACCATCGCCAATTACATCAAAATATTCAACAAAAAGGTTTAATCTTGAGTGAATATCCCGCAGGAACACCAGGCGATCGCGGCCATTTTCCCGCCCGAAATCGTATTATTGCTGGTTTAAGTCGGGCGGTATTAGTGATGGAAGCTCCCGAAAAATCTGGGGCCTTAATTACAGCGCGTTATGCCAATGAATTTGGTCGAGATGTTTATACTTTGCCCAATTCTCCTGATGTAAAACAGGCAAAAGGTTGTTTAAGATTAATTCATGATGGAGCAGAAATG
>DLXW01000117.1:3729-18567 GCA_003448685.1 Cyanothece sp. UBA12306 | reverse complement strand
ATCGTGACAGAAGAGGAATTATTAGAGATGTTAGGAGCCATTCCTCAACTAGATCAAACAACCAAACAATTATCTATTTTTGAATCACCTAAAACTCAACCTTTACCTAAATTAGCACCAAATTTATTAAAGATTTTTCAAGCAATTGATTCTCAAGAAATGCCCTTTGATGCCATTGTTGAAAAAACAGGTTTATCCTCTGCGACAGTTTCTGGAGGATTATTACAATTGGAATTAGAAGAATTAGTCACTCAATTGCCTGGAATGCGTTATCAAAAAAAGTAATTTAATGTACTTAAATTAAATTAGTAAGCTAAAATTAAGCTACTGAGTAAACTACTATAATTTTACATATAAAATAGGGTGGGAATTTCCCACCCTATAAATTATAAATTGATGAAAAACTACAAATTAATTAGTTTTTTGAGTTGGAGCTAATTTAACATCAGTAGCTAACCCCACCAATTGTAATAAGCGAATAGTCATCCAAGTTAAATCAAATTCCCACCAGGCTAAACCATGGCGAGCAGAATATTGATAAGCATGGTGATTATTGTGCCAACCTTCACCAAAAGTTAGAAGAGCAACCCACCAACAATTCTTAGAATGATCATCAGATTTATGACTTTGATAGCCGAATTTGTGGGTAGCACTATTGACAAACCAAGTGAAGTGAAAAACCATCACTAAACGCACAAAAACTCCCCAAACAACAAAAGACCATCCACCCCAAAAATAGAGCAATAATCCTAAAGCTACTTGGATCAAAATCATATATTTTTGACAGAATTGATAAAAAAGATCTTCAGCCACATCTTGGGTGTAACGAGGAACATTATTATCAGCAGGGATTTTGTGCAACATCCATGCCATGTGACTCCACCAAAATCCTAAATTAGAATCATGGGGATCATTTTCAGTATCTGAGTATTTATGGTGAATTCGGTGTAACCCGATCCATTGAATTGGTCCCCCCTGACAAGCTAAAGTCCCGCAAAAAATTAAGAAATATTCTAACCATTTAGGAGCTTGAAAACTACGATGGGTAACCATACGATGGAAACCTAAAGTAATTCCTAAAGCTCCTGTTACCCAATAGAGAAAAAATGTAACGCCAACTGCTCCCCAACTGAAATTACTAGGCAATAAAGCTAATAATGCTACGAGGTGAATCGTAGCCATATAGATAATAACAGTCCAGTCGAGAGGTAGTTTTTGGGATTTGGCAACAGTCATGTAGTAACCTGAATGTAAACATCATTAAAGTGAGTTTCATACTTTGAGGGCATGAAAATTGTCAATAACTCAATTATGGAAACAATGCGTCATTAAAATTGAATCTTTTAGTTTTTTTTAAGAAACAAGCTTGATGGATTTTTGATATACATAATTGAATTAAGATATAACTATTCATTTGACATAGATGACTTGATTGAGTTTCAATCAGTAATCAGCAAAGAAATTGTGCTTTTATAGAACAAATGAACAGCTTAAGCCTTTTGCAAGAAGCCGAAAAGGCACTTTTGCCTATTTTTTCGGAAATCGATGTACGAGTCAAGCATAATCTCAAAAAGACTTTAGATGCTTTTCGCCTTCACCGTCTGGGTGTCCATCATTTCGCCAGTGTTAGTGGTTATGGACATGATGACTTAGGAAGAGAAACCCTCGATCGGGTTTTTGCTCAAGTCATGGGAGCCGAAGCAGCAGCAGTTCGAATACAATTTGTCTCAGGGACTCATGCGATCGCTTGTGCTTTGTTTGGAATACTCCGTCCAGGGGAAGAAATGTTAGCCGTTGCTGGCTCACCCTATGACACCCTCGAAGAAGTTATAGGACTAAGAGGAAATTGTCAAGGCTCCTTAAAGGATTTTAACATTTATTATCGGGAATTACCGTTAACCGATCAAGGAATGATTGATTGGGATAACCTCAAAACTGCGATTAAGAAAAATACCCGATTAGTTTTAATTCAACGTTCGTGTGGTTATTCTTGGCGAAATAGCCTATCAATTGCCGAAATTGAGCAAATTATTCAAATTGTTAGACAACAAAATCCTAATACTATTTGCTTCGTCGATAATTGCTATGGAGAATTCATTGATACCCTCGAACCAACAGATGTAGGGATTGATTTAATGGCAGGTTCTTTAATTAAAAATCCTGGGGGAACTTTGGCAACTGCCGGGGGATATGTTGCGGGTAAAAAAGAGCTAGTAGACATGGCTGCTTGCCGCTTAACTGCCCCTGGAATTGGCAGAGAAGGGGGTGCTACATTAGAACAAAATCGTCTGTTATTTCAGGGATTATTCCTCGCTCCTCAGATGGTAGGAGAAGCAATTAAGGGAAGTCATTTAATTGCCTATGTTTTTGATCGATTAGGATATTCGGTCAATCCCGCCCCTTTGGTTCCCCGTCGAGATATAATTCAGGCTATTAGGTTAGGATCTGCTGATAAACTGATGGCTTTCTGTCGTGCCATTCAAGGCTGTTCTCCTGTGGGTTCTTATCTCGACCCCGTTCCTGCCTCTATGCCAGGGTATGAGAGCCAATTAGTGATGGCTGGTGGAACGTTTATTGATGGTAGTACTTCAGAATTTTCTGCCGATGGGCCTTTGCGAGAACCCTATATTGTCTTTTGTCAGGGGGGAACCCATTGGACTCATATTGCTATTGCATTAGAAGCAGCGATTGAAGCGATAATTTGAACCAAAAATCCCCCGTAAGACAAAATATAGCAGAAGTCTCCAAGTCAGAAGTCTCCAAGTCAGAAGTCTCCAAGTAAAACTCGCTTGGGACAAGGGTTTAAGAGCCAAGTTCTGTCCTAACCACTTTGGCGACTGCTATACTTACTTTAGTCTCAATTAAACCGAGCCTCCTTTGATTGAAACCATCGAGTTTTCCTTAAGATCAAAGGGAAGGATTGGCTATCTCGCTGAAACATTTGAGAATTGGGAATTGATCTAAGAATGTCGAACACGCTGTACGATCAAGATTTGCAACTTTGGATTGAGCAAACGATTGGACAATTGGAAAATCGTGAGTTTGAGTCGTTGGATATTAAGCATTTGATTGACGAGTTAGTAAATTTGGGTAAGTCGGAAAAGAATACGCTCAAAAGCAATTCAATGATTTTGTTGGCGCATTTACTCAAGTTAAGGGTTCAATCGAATGCTCCTGATACGATGAAAAGGAGTTGGTACAGTTCGGTGTTGGAACATCGCCAGCGTGTTCTGAATAATTTGGCGGATACGCCTTCGCTTAAAAGTTTTTTGGGAGAAGCAGTGGAAAAAGCCTATGGGGATGGTCGGAAACTCGCGATTAAAGAGGGTAAATTGGCGAAGTTTGGAGTCCGGATGCCTTCCGAGAGTGAGTATCCCGTGATCTGTCCTTTTTCTATTGAGCAGATTCTCGATGAAGATTTTTTCGGGGATTTAAAGAAACGGTGAAACTCGTATTTAGTCAAACGGGCGGGTTTCCCACATCACTGTGAGACTTTCTTATTTCGACGAGTCGGCTTACTTGTTTCTAGTTGATAATGCCAAAGTGCTGACTTTTGACTATTGCATCAATACTAGGAAAATAAGGGATGAATAGAAAAGCGGGGTCTTGCCAAAACTTGAGCATATAGCTGTTCTAAGCACGTAATATTATTACTAAGACTATATTTTTCTAAAACTCTTTCTCGCGCTTTTCGTCCCAAAAGTTGGGTAATTTCAGGATGATCTCGTAAGAGTGGTAAGAGGGTTTTTAATTGAGTAGTTACTCCTTGGGTATTAATCACAATTCCGGCCCCATCAGCTAAGACTTCTCCATCGGCCCCCGCATCAGTTGCCACACAAGCGACTCCACAGGCCATAGCTTCCAAAAGGGACAAAGATAACCCTTCCACCAAGGAAGGTAAAATAAACACCTCAGCAGCCTGTAAAATATCAATGCGTTGCTGCTCATCAGCCACAAATCCTAGCCAGTGTATCCCATATTCAGGTCCATAGAAAGGTTCTAAAGACGATTTTAAGGGGCCATCTCCCAAAATCAGAAGTTTACTATCAGAACCCATCTGTGTGTGTTTCCAAGCCTTTAACAAGGCCTCTACATTCTTCTCTGTGGCAATACGTCCCACATAAACAAAAAGACGTTTTGCACGAAATTGGGGTTGAAATTTAAGTGACGAGATACCAGGAGAATATTTTTCGAGGTTAACCCCATTGGGAATAACTGCCAGTTTTTCTGTGGGAACGCCTAATTTTATCAATAAATCCTTCTGTAAGTGAGAGAAAATGATCACTTTGTCGTAATTAGCTAAAAATGGCGCGTAGAGTTGATAGGTCAGAAATTGGGTACTAGATTTGAGGTTACGAATTTTGCTATCAAAGGGAGGATGGAAAGTGGCTACCAGGGGAATATTTAAGGTTTCGCAAATTTCAGGTAGTCGAAAATCTAGGGGAGACAGGGTTAAAGAGGCGTGAACTAGGTCAGGTTTCAACTTTTCTAGAGAATCCATCAAAATTTTACTCGATTTCGGAGTAGGAATCGTGTAAACTTGGGATTTGTACAAAAAAGGTAGAAAAACTTCAGGACAATCAGGCCAATTAGCTTCCTGGGGGTCTTCTTGAGCAAAATGGAGAAAACTAACCTCATACCCTCGATCAAGAAGCTCATTGGTTACTTCTCGACCATAGGTCACATTTCCACAGAAAGGAGATTTTTTACCAAGCCAAGCGATGTGCATTTAGATACAACGAAACTTATGTTAAACAGGACTGTTATATACCGTAAATTAACACTTATTCATAAAATTGTTTGAGAAACTGACAGAACTAGGCTAATCACTTTAGACAAAATCAATCTAAAATGTCATCTGTGTGTCTAGAAATTTAAACCATTATTAAGTGATAATAAGCAATTATTCGATTAAAGTGGTATATATGGTACTATTCGGTTGTTAATCTGCTTAAATGAAGTTAATTTCCGATTAAAAGAGCGATTTAAGCTATTTTCGCCCTGATAATTCTAGCATTTGTCTGGTTAACCTTTTAAAAAAATATGACTAAACTATTTACTAAATCATCATTTGTTTCCGGTTTGAGATGTGTCAAAAAAATGTGGTTAGAAGAAAATAAATTTTCTATTATAAAAACTTTGCCTTTAGCACAGCAAAGAATTATTAAGCAAGGAATTGAAGTTCAAGAATATGCTAGAAAAAAATTTTCCCAGGGACTTTTAATAGAAGGAAATTCGGCTCTACCGAACTTGAGATGGTAAAAATCGCTCAAACCCTAACTTAGCAAGGAAGTTAATCAAAATAAAACTATCAAAAACTCAAATACTTGTTAAAGGAAGCTTTCAGGATGTTTTTTTAATAGTTTTACATAACAGGTTCGGTAGAACCATTTTTTCTGACAATATGGGGAAGATCAATAACCAGTGTGATGGAACCATCAAAGATTTTGCCCACCCTACAAGACTGGAAATTTAGAGATGTTTTGAGCGATAATTGAGGAAAAACCCTTTAAGGAAAATCCCCTGATGTCATCTTCCCCCAAAAGAATCTTATTCATTAGCAATGGCCATGGAGAGGATAACCACTCATCCTATGTTATAGAAACTTTACTCGAACTCTATCCAGACTTAGATATCTCCGCTATGCCCATTGTAGGGGAAGGTAACGCCTATCGCCGCTTAAATGTCCCGATCATTGGACCGACGCAAAATATGCCTTCTGGGGGATTTTCCTATATTAACCGTTGGCGTTTCCTGACAGATCTCCAAGCGGGACTTATTGGACTAGCATGGCAGCAATTAAAGGCGGTTTGGCAATATGCCCCAACCTGCGATTTAATTATGGCTACAGGGGATACGGTATCCCAAGGGTTTGCCTATTCTACAGGTTATCCCTATGTTTCCTTTATTTCCTGTCTATCGAGTCTTTATGAAGGTAAATTATATATAGGCCCTTTTATTGGTCGTTTTTTGCGATCGCCTAAATGCTTAGCAGTAGTTACCAGAGATCCCTATACTGCACAAGATTTAAAGAAACAAGGCATAACTAAAGCAAAATTTGGCGGTATTCCTTCCCTTGATAAACTGATTCCCACAGGGAAAGATTTACACCTTAAATCTGATCTACCGATGGTTGCTTTACTTCCTGGTTCAAGGCTTCCTGAAGCGGTGCGTAATTTTAAATTGCAATTAAATCTTATCTTAGAAATTATCAAAGTAATGCCCCCAAATCAAATTCAATTTCGGGCAGCCTTAGTACCAAAAGTAATGGAACAATTAGATGAAATTGCTATCAGTGAAGGTTGGCAAAATAGTGAGGGCAAATTAACCTATAAATCGGGGGAAGGAATAGCTGAAGTAGAATGTTATTCTGATGCTTTTAGTGATATTTTACATAATTGTACCTTGATGTTAGGAATGGCAGGTTTAGCGGTTGATCAAGGAGTAGCTTTAGGAAAACCTGTGATTCAAGTCCCAGGGGAAGGTCCTCAATTTACCTATGAATTTGCCGAAGCACAAACAAGATTAATTGGGCTTTGCGCCCAAACTATTGGAACGGGTCCTGCTACCCCAGAAACACTACGACAAGCAGCAAAAAAGGTCGTAGAAACAGTCAATAATCAAGACTATTTAGCCGCTTGCAAAGAAGAGGGACAAAACCGTTTCGGTCCCCCTGGTGCTTCTGTTAGAATCGCTAATCTTTTGTTGAATTATATGGGGGTTGAACTCTAGATCAAGTTTTCTATGTGCTGACTCTATTTTTTGGTATAGCAAGTGTGTTGTAAGTACAATATTCAATATTTTTTTGCTCTTTAATTGGCTTTGAACCATCAAATAATAAATAATCTTTTTGCTTCAATATAGAACTTACCTCTTTATTAGCTTTATTCCCAACCTCAATGTAAATAGTAGGACGGATTTCAGTTAGTAATCTACTAGCACCATCCAAGACAATTGCTTCTGCTCCTTCTACGTCAATTTTAACAAAATTTGGTGGACTAAAGAAGTCTAGTAAAGTATCTAGTTTGAGGGTAGGAACAGTAATTTTTTCGCGAATACCACCTGCTTGAGATCTACTACCAGTAATTTCTAGAGAGTTGGATGCACGGCCTCTTTGTGCGATTAAAAATTTAGCAATACCATCTTGATTGGCAATAGCACAGGGCAAAATTTCAATGTTTAACTCACAATTTTCCTTAAGTAATAATGATTTCCTAAGCAGCCCAGCTAACCAAATATCTGCTTCAATTGCTAATATATAACCTTTTTTGGCTACACTTGCTGAGGCAAAGGTGAACACACCTACATCCGCTCCAATATCCCAAACTATCGAGTCTTCATCGATATACCAATCAACAATTTTTAATAGATCGGCATCAAAAGCATTCTCTCCTAGCTTTAAATATTTAAGTTGAGAATCAGGGGACACATATAAAGGGGTATAGTTAAATCGAGATGGTAATCTGCGTTTAAAACTATAATTCCTTGATAATCTTTCGAGAATTTCTTTTAGCATTTGTTTATGTCAATATAATTAGATTTTCCGAGAAAGGCTTGAGACCGTAAAAGTTATACAATACACAAACTTTTAGGATTTTCCCAGGAGTTAAACTCAAACCTACATTTTTGAGATTATTGTTGGTAGCTTCTTTAATTTAAGTCATAATAGAAGTAGAGAGGAACTCAATAATAAGTTAATTTCTCTAGTAGAGCTATTCCGAGGAAAGAAATCATGTTAAACACATTCTTCTATCCTGACAGCATAACTTATATCATCATCAAACTTTGTGTATTGTTTTTGGCCGTGCTACTGTGGATGTTCGTAACGGCAACTCCGGTGGTTTGAAGTTATCTATTCCCTACACATCCTTAAAATACAGGGTTTGATAGTTCATAAAAATATAGTCAAATATGACACACCTTTATTTTGTCGGTATTACCCGAACTGGGTGAACTACAACACCCTCTATTTCCTATCCCCTATCCCCTATCCCCCAATCCCTGTCCCTTCTTGTTACCCCGTGAGCAAGAATCCCCCGTTACAGCCTTAGCTTAACGGGGGATTGTCAAAAAGTAGGTGACGATCAGATAATTTATCGGAAGGTGTTGGTTTCGGATTAACTTTTGCTAGAATTTCAGAACAAGGGTCTTACTTTTTAAATGTTTCCTGGCCTGTAGCACTATAAGTTCATTTATCTTTAAAAAACTCAGTTATCAATTTACCTCATGAGAAAAAGCAAGTTTTGGGTTAGTCTTCTTGTCATTTTTACCCTTATTTTTCACTATTTTGCCTGGACTCCCACCGCTTTAGCATTTACACAGGATCAAAAACTTTTACTCCAGTCTTGGCGACTGGTTAATCAATCTTATCTAGATGATACCTTTAATCATCAAAATTGGTGGTTATTACGTCAAAAGTTGCTTAAGCGTCCCCTGAAAAATCGTCAAGAAACCTATGACACCATTGACGAAATGCTGGCAACCCTTGATGAACCCTTTACCCGACTCCTCAGGCCAGATCAATATCATAATCTCCAAGTCAGTACCTCTGGAGAACTATCAGGAGTAGGTTTACAAATTAATATTAATCCTGAAACAGGTAATTTAGAAGTGGTTTCCCCCCTCGCCGGATCGCCGGCTGAAATGGCTGGAATTAAGTCGCGCGATCGCATCTTGGCAATTGACGGTGTAGATACTAGCACTTTAACCCTCGATGAAGCAGCCAACAAAATGCGTGGACCAAGTGGGACTCAAGTTTCCTTAACTATTCAACCAAATCAAGATCAAGACAATATCCATCAAATTGATATTACTAGAGAACGTATATCTTTAAGTCCGGTTTTTGCTAATCTTGACGACCATATTGATAGTGTTCCCATTGGCTATATTCGTCTGAATCAATTTAGTGCCAATGCAGCAGAAGATATTACTGGTGCAGTGCAGGATTTAGAGAATAAAGGAGCCCAAGCCTATATCTTAGATTTACGCAATAATCCAGGGGGATTATTACAAGCTGGGATCGAAGTGGCTCGTCTTTGGATAGATGATGGAACCATTGTCTACACTGTTAACCGTCAAGGAGTTCAAGATAGCTTTAACGCTTTTGGTTCTGCTTTAACTGAAGATCCTTTAGTAGTATTAGTTAATCAAGGAACGGCTAGTGCCAGTGAAATTTTAGCGGGGGCATTACAAGATAATGGTCGAGCTATTTTAATTGGCGAAAAAACCTTCGGCAAAGGACTAATTCAGTCTTTGTTTGAGTTGCCTGATGGAGCAGGTTTAGCTATTACTGTTGCTAAATACGAAACCCCAGATCACAAAGATATTCATCAATTAGGAATTACTCCCGATGAAGTTGTTGCACAAGAACCCATTAGTTATCAACAAATAGGAACAGATTCAGATTTACAATATCAAGCAGCTATTAAGGTTTTAACAAGTAATACGGTGTTAGCTGATGCTACTTAATCAAAAAATCAAGGTCAAGTCGCTCCGCTTCAATTAAAAATGATTAAATTAAAATTAGTGGTGAGTCAAAATCTCCCACTAATTTTTCACTTGGCGACTCCACACTTGGCGACTTCACACTTCATGAATCGTGGGGAGTATCAAATCGATTTAAGTTAAGAGATCAAAGGGTTGCTAGTCTTATATAATGGTTGAAAATTCACAACTGATCACCAGTGAAAGCTATAACCATGAAACAAGTTTTTACTCCAAGCTATCAAAGACATCGGGTCTTAAAATTCTTGATACCACTGATGTTGTCATGGATCTTTGCGATCGCACTGTTTATTTCTCCTGCTGCTGCTACCGGAGTTTATGATTTACCTCAACTTAGTGCAGGTTCATCAACTTGGGTAGTTGATCAAGCAGAAGTCATTAGTTTAGCCAACGAAAGAAAATTAAATAATGATTTAGAAAATTTGGCCAAAAATACGCAAAAAGAAGTCAGATTTATTGGAATTCGCCGTTTAAACTACGGAGAAACCATCGATAGTTTAGCCGATGATTTATTTAATAAATGGTATCCTACCCCCGAAGAACAGGCTAACCAAACCATCTTAATTCTTGATACCTTAACTAATAGTACCGCTCTACGTCGGGGAGAAGCAGTTAAAAATCTATTAACTGATAATATTGTTGATAGCATCATCAACGAAAGTATTGCCATTCCCTTGCGGAAAGGAGGACTATATAATCGAGCATTTTTAATTACTAGTGATCGCCTAGTTGCTGTTCTCTCAGGAAAACCCGATCCAGGACCACCAGAAGCGCGAGAGATTAATATAGAAAGTACCTTTACCAGTGCAGAAGACACCGACGACACTAATGCAACAATTTGGGTAGTTGTTTTATTAGTATTAGCTACGGCTATCCCTATGGCTACCTATTTTTGGTATGTAGGTTTACCTGGTAGATAAAGTACACCAAATCAACAAATATTGAATAGGAAAGGGAGCAAATGCTGGATTTGAGCAATAAACGAATTTTAGTAACCGGTGGTGCTGGATTTTTGGGTAAACAGGTGGTTCAGCAACTGCTCGAAGCTGGTGCTAAAGCTGATAAAATTACGATTCCTCGTTCTCGAGATTGGGATTTGCGGATTTTGGAAAATTGCCAAAAGGCTGTTGTTCAACAAGATATCATCATCCATCTGGCCGCTCATGTGGGAGGTATTGGCTTAAACAAGGAAAAACCCGCCGAATTATTTTACGATAATCTGATGATGGGTACACAATTAATCCATGCAGCTTATCAAGCTAGAGTGGAAAAGTTTGTTTGTGTTGGCACCATCTGTGCTTATCCCAAGTTTACCCCCGTTCCTTTTAAAGAAGATGACCTTTGGAATGGTTACCCAGAAGAAACTAATGCTCCCTATGGAATTGCGAAAAAGGCTTTATTAGTACAACTTCAGTCCTACCGTGATCAATACGGATTCAATGGAATTTATCTACTTCCAGTTAATTTATATGGACCTGAAGATAATTTTGATTCCCGTAGTTCCCATGTCATTCCAGCTTTAATCCGTAAAATTTATGAAGCGCAACAACAGGGAATTAAAAAGCTTCATGTTTGGGGAGATGGTTCTCCGACTCGGGAGTTTCTCTATTCCACCGATGCTGCTCGAGGAATTGTCTTGGCAACCCAATTGTATAATGAATCAGAACCCGTCAATTTAGGCACAAATTACGAGATTTCTATCCTTGATTTAGTTGAGTTAATTGGTGAATTAATGGAATTTAAAGGGGAAATTATCTGGGAGACTGATAAACCCAATGGACAACCTCGTCGTTGTTTAGATACCCAACGCGCTCAACAAACTTTTGGCTTTAAAGCAAAAATGGACTTGAGACAAGGATTAAAAAGTACCATTGATTGGTATAGAAATAACTGCTAATTTTTTGAGATTACAGTTATTGTCAGTTTCTATAATTGTAGTCAATATTTTTTTGACTAATCATCGAATTAAATGCCAAAATAAATCCTAATATCAATCAATGATGAGTGGGTGCTTTACGGAGAATTGACATAACTACAAAATTATAGTATTGTCAGCCAAGTTAATAATGACAATACTAATTCTTTTTATGGTAAGTGAGAAAACGAGTTGGCAAAATTTTTATAAACTTTTGTTTATATTACTTTTAATTCTTATTTTAACGGCTCATCTTTTGCAACTAGCTAATATACCAGTCGGTTTTTTTGCAGATGAAACTTCTATTGGCTACAATGCAGCTTTGATTTCTCAGACTGGAATTGACGAACATGGGGTCTATTATCCTGTCTATTTTGAAGCTTTTGGCGAGTATAAAAATCCCATTTACATATATGCAACTGCTCTAATTTTTAAGATTTTTGGCATCTCAGAATTTAATCTAAGGCTCACCAGTTTTATCTTTTATATTGCTGCTTTAATTTTCACACTTTTGCTGGTATTTAAGGTATTTAGAAGAAACAAAACTGTTGCCATATATACGTTGATTTCTTTAGGATTTTTGCCTATTTTTTTCATTTCATCCAGAATATCTTTTGAAGTAATTTCTCAACTGACTTGGATCTCTGCTGCAAATCTTTGTATCTGGACAATATTTGATGAAGAAAAAAAGGGTAAATTAGAATATTTTAAAACTTTGGTTTGTGGATTAATTATCGGTACCTCTATCTATACTTACTCCACAGCTCGCCTTCTATCATTTTTGATGCTAATTTCATTATGGATTATATATTTCAAAAGAGAGAATATCAAGAAACTAGCACTTATTACTTTAACTTTTTTAACCTCTTTAATTCCATACATATTATTCACAATCAATAACCCAGAGGCAACCACTACAAGATTTAAAACTGTATCATATATTGATGATCCTATATCTATAATTGACAAGGTTGGTATATTTGTCAACAATTTTGCTTCATATTTGTCACCTGAATTTTTGATCAAACATGGAGATCCAAATTTACGCCATTCAACGGGTTATGGAGGAATTATTTTTGCTTCAATTTTGTTCCTTTTTTTGATCACTCTAATCTATATTGTTTTTAACAAGAGGTTCAACAAGTTTCAAATTTTTCTCTTTTTTAACTTGCTTTTATCTCCTGCTACTGCATCATTAACTTCAGAAGGTACTCCCCATGCTTTAAGAAGTTTCCTCTTGGGTTATTATATATTGCTGTTCTCATGTTATAGTATGGAACTTATATCACAAATGAGAAACAAACGGATTAGAAAAGTAGTAATTATTTTTATCTTCAGTTTTCTATTATTTGAAATAGTTGGTAATCAGTTATATTTTTTTGGATTTTATCCATCTAAGAGTGTTCACGCTATGGTAAGTTTTGACCTTAAAAAATCCCTACAAATTGCTATAGAACAAAAGCCTCAAGAGATTATTTTTGTCAATGAACCTACACACCAGTATAGCAATCTCAAGTTTTATTCATACCTAGTTAAAAATCCAACAGGTATACCAATAAAAATGACCCTAAAACCAGTTACAGTCATTCCCTTACACAGTTGTATGATCTACCATGAATGGAGTGAAAAAGAATTAGACCAATTTCCCTATTCATTCACCGAGTATAAAAGCAATAAAAGTCTAAATTTCCTGGAAAAACTTCTAGGAGTAAAATCTCCTCCAAACATAATGAGAGTAAGATGCTACAAATAAAATCTTATTCTTCCCAAATACCTAATTCTTGTAGTCCATTGCGCAAGTTTTCTGCTTCTTGATAATATCCTTGAGACTCGAAAAGACTAATAGCTTTTTTGAATGCTGCTGAACTTTCGGGGAGTTTTTTCATTTTAAATAAAACCACTCCTAAGTTTTGATAAGCTGGCGCGTAATTAGAATTTAAAGAAATCAGTTTATTATAAACCATTTCCGCATCCCCTAACCTTCCCATGGCACTAAGGGTCATAGCAAAATTATAATACCCTGTAATAAAATTAGGATCTATCTTCAAACTTGCTTCATACATTTTAGCTGCATTTTCTAGATCCCCTCCCTGTTGCAATACTATACCCAAGTTATTATAAGCTCCTAATTTCAGAGGTGCCATAATTTCTTGATTAATTGCTTTTTGGTAATGCTTGATCGCTTTTTCTACTTCATCTTGGCGAGTATAAGCATTGGCTAAATGATAATGTAATTCAAATAAAACATGATGATCTGCTGTATTTAATTTTAGTCCTTTTTTCAGTAGTTTAATCCCATCTTTCTCCTGCCCTATTTGTAAATAAAGCGCGCCCAATTTACTACAAACATAGGAATCATTGGGATTTTTGGCCAAAAAATCCTCCATTGATTTTCGCGCTCTAGTATACTTATCTAAAGAAGAAATAGTTTCAGGATCATAACCATAATGAAAGACTGCGATCGCTGGTAAATCAACTATTTTCCAATGAGATTCCTTTTTCAATAATTGGCTGACACTATCATCAATAATCGCATGATAAGGTCGAGCAAATTCTATCCCTTGATGTTTCCTAAATAGCCGCGAAACTAAAGAATAGGGAGATTGAGACGCACCAATTTCATGACGGATGATATTAATTACTAAATTGTTTTCATCGGCGATCGCCTCTTTCATTTGAGGGACAACATTAGGGTTTAATCTCTCATCGGCATCTAATATTAATACCCAGTCCCCTGTTACATGATCGAGAGCAGCATTTCTTGCAGCAGAAAAATCATTACACCATTCAAAATAGGGGACTTTCGCTCCAAATTCCTCAGCAATTTCTACCGTTCTATCAGTCGATCCGGTATCCATTACCACCATTTCATCAACAACATCTTTAACGCTTTCTAAACATTCGGATAAATTCTCCTCTTCATTCTTAACGATCATGCAAAGACTGAGTTTAGTCATAGTTGCTTACTATTGTTTATTTACGTTGGGGAAATTGATTAATTTTAGCTACCCCATAAAAAATAATCTGCTTATTGCGAATGCGAATCCGATCAACCCTAAGTTGAGTTCCGTCTAAGGCAAATTTATCTAAGTCTAGCAAAGCATTCACATGATCAATCAAAGCTTTTCCTAAAGCTTGGGACTTTTCATCTCCCCCATACTTAACCTCAACAAATTGGATTTTTTTTCTCTCCTCAACCTCTAGTTGTGCGGTTAAATCAAGATCAATAGTTTCGGTAGTTTTACCCAATCTTATTTGAGTTTTGATAGTTAAAGACTTATCATCGTTAACTATCATCTGTGTTTTGCCAAAATTGAGAGAATGTCCTTCATATTCCAATTTTTGGAGCTTCTCTACTACAAAAGGAGTATTAAAGGAATTAGTTAAATCTTCTTCGCTTAAGACAACCCGCATACTCG
>DLXW01000117.1:0-3493 GCA_003448685.1 Cyanothece sp. UBA12306 | reverse complement strand
GGAATATGAAGGACATTCTGCATACTCGCTTGAGTCGGCTGTCTTAGCTTCACCTGTCCGCTAAAAATAGCGCTGAAGTCAATAGACACGGCTTGGACATATAATTCCATGTCTTCAATCCGCAGACCATTATACATCAGCATTCCGTTGCCGATGAAGTCAAATCCATCTACACTTCCTTGCAAAAGCTTGGCTACAGGTTCTGCTCGCACAGTGGCTTGAATTTTGCCAGTGCGTTTGAATAAGGCTGCGATCGCCGCACTAACGGCTTTGCTGACGATCTGATCGCCACTCTGGTTGGGAAAAGGTAATGTTCCAAACACGATTGCTGTCATTTTCCGTTATTGGGTTATACGCAGTTCTATCTTAACATTAAGAAATATTAAGTGCTGTAACAAAATGTTACAATATTCGAGACAAAAGCTCACAATCCCATCCTGCCATACTTTCTACAGTTCCTTCACCACCGTCATAATAAATTTCTTATCTTTGTTATATCTTTAGATTATGCCCCCTAGGAGGATGTTATGTTAAGGGAATAGTGAAGTGGGTATAATCCTTGAATTTAAGAGGATTTTCAGCACTAAATCCAGAAATTTTAAGAACGGTAGACAGTTGAGGTTTTAAGATGGTTGCTACTCCCGAAAAATTAGATCAAGGTTCAAGCGTCCATTCCAGCGGTAACGATCGCGTAGCGGTTTTGCTGATGGGTTATGGAGAGGTAGAAAGTTATGAAGATTTTGCTAACTATAACGAACAAGCCTTAAATTTACTAACGGCCAAGTTTGCGCCGGTTCCTGGCTGGATTTATCCGCCTTTAGCCAAATTATTGGCAATTTTTGATCTTCATGAATGGCAACATCAACACGATCATTTTATTTCCCCTCACAATCACATTTTTGAACAACAAAGAGTTGGAATTGAGCAGCAACTGCAAGCAAAATGGGGCGATCGCATTCAAGTTTTTAAGGCCTTTAACTTCTGTAAACCCTTTCTTCCTGAGCAAGTTTTAGCGGAGATTCAAGCCCAAGGATTTGATAAAATATTAATCTATCCCCTATTGGTAGTAGATTCTATTTTCACCAGTGGAATTGCCGTTGAACAGGTTAACAAAGCATTAGGAAATATTCCCCAAGATTCTGAACATTGGGTCAAAGGATTACGTTATATCCCCTCATTTTATAACGAACCTGCCTATCTAGATTTAATGGCAAAATTAGTTGAAGAACAAATTGCTAAAAGCTTAGCTCATAAGTATCTTCCTTCACAAATTGGCATTATTTTAACCAATCATGGTTGTCCCCACGAAGCCAAAGGATTTACCTCTGGAATTGATGAAAGTCAGGCTTTATATGAATTAGTCAGAGAACGATTAATCCACCGTTATCCTTTAATTTCTGTGGGTTGGTTAAACCATCAAACCCCCATGATTAAATGGACCCAACCCAATGCGGAATTAGCGGCTAAAAACTTGATGGATTTAGGAGCAAAAGCAGTTATCTTTATGCCCATTGGCTTTGCCACAGAAAACCATGAAACCCTCTTAGATGTAGAGCATATTATTCATGGTTTACGTAAGAAATATTCTGATGTTACCTATGTCCAAATGCCCTGTGTTAACGAACATCCAGAATTTGTGCAAATGGCTGCACAATGGGCAGATTCCCACATCGCTGACTTACTCAATGAACAAGCTTTAACTGTCAATCCTTCATTAGCCATAGGCTCATTAGATGTCGATAACCACCATCATCATCACCACCATGATCATAATGGACATCATCATCATCACTAATTTGAGTCAATAGTCAATTGTAAGGTGGGCAATGTCCACCTTATGACTTTGAGATCTAGTATGATTGTCATAAGGCTTTTAAAATCGACTCTCTAAATCTATAGTAACTTTTATTTTGAGGTACATTCTAATATGGGTGGTGCATTTAAAGATGAACAGTTTTACATTCAGGTTGATTCGGATCAGTATAGCGGAAAATCCGTTTCTAGGGGAGGTATTATTGACAGAGAGGTTAAAGCAATTTACGGACTTGATACTGATCGATTTCAGGGCGTATTTAGAGGACTTAGAATTTTTTGTGCTTCACTTTTAGGAGAACTAAATAATACTTCTGCTAACTATCAACCATCTGAAATAGAAATGACATTTGGCCTTCAGTTAACTGGATCTGGAAATATGGTTGTAACTCAAGGAACAGAAAAAGCAAATTTCTCAGTTAAGGTGAAATGGTCATCTAAAACAGATCAAGAAAATTAAGAAAGAGATGCTATGGGGTCTACTAATGAGTTTCGACGGTGAAGAATCGGAAGAAAATCCGAAAATAGAAGAATTTAGGGACAAATCGGTTGTTTTATCTTCAAAGCAGAAAAAATTAAAAATACTCAATCAAAATATCGATCTATTCTATAGCGAAATAGCTGAAAAATTATATGATAATGATCTTCTTCAGGCCGATCTATTTTTTCGTCTTGAAGGTGCAAAAAGGATTATTAGTGTTTATTCTGATACTGGGGAATCAGACATAGATGAATCAGATCTAGATAAAGCAGACTTTGATATCAGAAGAGTTGGTGCAGTTTTATCGCGAGAAATTCAACAACAGAAATGGGAAGCTAGACTTAGATTTATAGTACCAATTTTAGTGTTTGTTTATACGGCAATTATTGTTGGGATAATTTTTATTGGGAGTAATACATGGGATACTGAAACAATAATTCCTATAATTGATATCCCAGTATTTGTATTAGTATGGTCTGGAATTGGTAGTTTAGCTACTATTCTATTCCGCTTTTATAAAAAACAACAGAAATCTGCCAGTGATGAAATAAGATGGCTAATTGCACGTCCAATTATTGGCATCATAACAGGTGCAGTTGTTTATTTGGCTATCATTTCAGGTTTAACATTTTTAGGTCTAACTAACATAGATGAAGCAGTTAATCAAAAAATAAGTTCAGAAGCAATTGCTATTATTGCTTTTTTAGGTAGTTTTAGTGATCTGGTATTTGATACGGTTATTAATAACATTATTGGCGGTTTTTCTCAACAAAATAATTCTAGTTCAAGTTAGATAGTTATTATTTGATTTGACTAAAAGTCAAGAAAGCATAAAAATTTTAATAGGGAGTTAAAAAGCTTACAAGTCTTTATCTTTTGATTTTATTCCAAAACTGAGTCTCCAGGTGCTTTTAACAATTGGTAATCGGCTAAACTATCTGTAACTGTTCTAACTTAGAAAAAAACCTAGAAATCGTCCAGAAGAAAACATTAGAAAATGAAAAAGCTTTTTCACATTTTACTACTCGCTACCTTAGCAACCTCTCCTATAATTTTTTCTGCACCTGTTTGGGGACAACGTGATATTCGTACAGAGCAGGTTCAATTTAAAAGGGGAACTAGTGGCACTGTCATTGAAGGATCAATCACTGGCTACGAAATTGTAGACTATGTCCTCAATGCTAGAAAAGGGCAGTACAT
>DLXW01000108.1:16482-17323 GCA_003448685.1 Cyanothece sp. UBA12306 | reverse complement strand
GGCTATGAACTCCTACGTCTGTTCGATGATGATCTCCCTTCAGTTTTGCTCTGGAAGTGACATCCTCAAAACTGAAATTGGAAGAATATTCTCGAACAGTAACTATAATCTTCTGTTTAAGATTAAAATAATTCTTAAAGTATTTCAAGAGATAAAAAAATTAAGTTTAAACTGGACATAATTCTTAGAAAGGAAAGAACTGATTTTGAGAAAATTAATCATTATTTTGACTACTTTTTTCCTGATTATTAGTCCTCTAAACTTGTCTAAATTTGCAATAGCGACTCAGGAAATTCCTACTTTACCAGGGCTATCTTGTAAAATTTCTCCTGAAAAACAACTAGAGTTACAAAAGCTAAATTGGACAGATCAAGAACGTTGGGTCTGGAAACAGATATGTGAAGGTAAAGAAGCTGATTTGAATGAATATATAAAAAGTAAATATCCTAAGTTTAATAATAATAATTTTCCGGCAGAAACTAAAGAGATAGATGATCTCAGAATTTTGACTTCAAAGTTTCTAAGGACGATTTTGTTGTATGAGCCTTTTCGAAGTTCTTTAACTGAAAGGGGAGTAATTATTTCAGGAGCCTGGTTTCAAGAAAAACTAGATTTATATAGTGGAATATTTAATCAAAATTTATCCTTGCAAAAATGCAGATTTGATAATAGTTTAGATTTAGGAAGTATACAAACTAAAAAATTTATTTCTCTTGATGGTTCTAATATTAAAGGGGGGAAACTTTATATAAATGATGCTGTAATAGGGTCTTTTTTATTTATGAGAAATGCAACATTTGAGACAGATATTGATCTTGTTAATATAAAAGTAAACAGTAAT
>DLXW01000108.1:14765-16276 GCA_003448685.1 Cyanothece sp. UBA12306 | reverse complement strand
TAATATAAAAGTAAACAGTAATTTAGAAATGGATGGTTCTACTTTTACAGGAAATAATACTAGTATAAATCGAGGTATAATCGGCTCTTCTCTATTCATGAAAAGAGCGACATTTGAGACAAACATTGATTTAGTTGGTGTTAAGATAGATAATCTTGAATTAGAAGATATTACTATCAAAGGATTTATAGATATGAGTGATGCGAAAGTCAATAGTTTTAAAATATTTGGGACTTTAACTGATACTAACTCAGTTTATTTAACTAATTTTACATATAATTTACTTAATAAAAATTCAGCTAATTTTCTTGAAGATAAGCTTAGAGAAATGAGATATATTCCTCAACCTTTTGAACAATTTGCTAAAGTAGCTAAACAGATAGGTTGGCATAAACAAGCAGAAGATGTTTTGGGTAACTTAAAAGACAAAGAGATTCAGCAAAAAATAGCAGAAAAAAACCTACCAATAGCATTAGGACTAATTATACAAAGATTTGTTATTGGTTATGGTTATAAAATTGAATATTCATTTTATTGGAGTTTAGTTTTCTTATTTATTGGTTTTTTCTTGGCAGCAGCAAAAAATATTTTAGTTAAAAAAGTGCAAACAACATTAGAATGTTGGCAATTTTTACAAGAGCTAAAAAAAACAGCACAGGGAGTATTACATTTTTATTGGATAATGCTTTTAGAAAAACGCAATGATCCCAAAAAATACTATATGATAATTTGGGAATCTTTTGTATATACTCTTGATGCTTTATTACCTATTATAGAATTAGAACAAAAGCATAAAGATATTCAAGTCTCAGAAAATATTTTTATTAAAAGTTATTTCTATTTCCTGAATTTATGGGGTTATTTAGTTTTTGCTTTACTATTACCCCTTTTGTTTTAGGGAGATAATTCTACTAAAATTAAGCGGTTGCCATCAGGATCATAACCATAGATTTCCTGTCCGTGGTTAGCTTCAATTATAGAATCAGAAAAAGTTACCTCTAATTGATTTAAAAAAGCGATCGCTTCCTCCAAATTATCTACTTCTAAACAAATACTAACAGAACTTTGATCACAATTACTAAACTCTAATTGATGATCAGACTTAGGATAAAAAATCCCTAACTTTAGCCCATATAATTGAAATTGGGCATAACTTTTAGGCAGGTAAGGATTAGGATTTTGTTGTAAAATTTTGCTATAAAAATTAACTAATCTATCAAAATTTACCGTAGCAATAGTTATAAAAGCCGTTCGATAATTTAATTTCATTAATCAAGCAAAGTCAAAATTTCTACCCCTGTTTCTGTTACCGCGAGGGTATGTTCAAATTGCGCCGAAAGTTTACGATCTTTAGTAATAGCAGTCCAACCATCCTTTAAAATAACCGCTTCATGTGTCCCCTCATTAATCATCGGTTCAATGGTAAATACCATCCCAGGACGAATCCGCTTTCCCTTACCCCGTTGTCCAAAATGGGGAACTTGAGGAGGTGTATGGAAGATATTACTAAT
>DLXW01000108.1:8772-14570 GCA_003448685.1 Cyanothece sp. UBA12306 | reverse complement strand
AATGGAAGATATTACTAATACCATGGCCGACAAAATCTCTTACCACCGAAAAGCCGTGAGGTTCAGCATATTCTTGAATTGCCGCGCCAATATCGCCAATTTTTCCCCCAGGTTTTACCGCAGCAATTCCGAGTCTTAAACATTCTTCTGTTACTTCAACTAATTTCTTCGCTTTCGGGGAAGGGGTACCGACAAAAAAGGTACGGGAAGTATCGCCATGATAGCCATCAAGAATGGGGGTAACATCCACATTAATAATATCCCCTTCCCGTAGAATTTCCTTAGCATTAGGAATTCCATGACAAATTACTTCATTGACACTGGTACAAATCGATTTAGGAAAACCATGATACCCTAGGGGTGCGCTAGTAGCATTATGAGCAATAGTCCAGCGTTCAGCCTCATCATTAATTTCTAGGGTACTTACCCCTGGTTTGATCATAGGGGCTAAATGATCTAACAATTGGGCTGCTAAACGTCCAGCGCGTCGCATTTTCTCAATTTCTCGTTTTGATAGTAGGGTTATGGTTTCTCCCATCAGTTTTATTGCTAATTTAGAACTAATTTTGATGTTACCATAAGGTTTGATTCCTAACCAATTTTAGCCTTGGAGTTCGGCTATTACGAATAGCTTAATTGTTGGCTTTTACACGATAAATTATTGCGTAATACTGTTAATTGATCTGCTAATTCAATGGCAGCTTTGATACTGGTTGCCCTTGCTATACCTTTACCTGCAATATCAAAAGCTGTTCCATGATCAGGAGAAGTACGAATAAAAGGTAAGCCAATGGTAGTATTAATTGCCTGATCAAAAGCCATTAATTTAACGGGAATTAAGCCTTGATCATGGTACAAAGCTAAGTAGCCATCTGCTGCCATATTGTTCAAATTAGCCTGATTCTTTTCTTTATGCTGTTCCAAACCATACCAAGCTTGGGCGGGTTTAACCCACATAGTATCAGGAGGAACTAAACCAACTAATTGAACATCAGGTCGTTTTTTTTGTTCGGTTTCTAACCACGATAATAACCAATCTTTTTCTTCTGTTCCTAATTGTCCATCTTCTCCGCTATGGGGATTTAAACCTGCAATAATAATCTGAGGTTTTTCAATCGCAAAATCTTGCTTTAAACAGTTAACTAATAAATCTAACTTTAACGTCATTAATTCGGGATTGAGAATTGTTGAAACCTGATTGAGGGGAATATGGGTTGTGGCTAATAGGGTTCGTAATGTCCAATCAGTATAGGGCGATCGCGCTACAAATAACATCCCAAATTTTTCTACCCCTGCTTTTTGTGCCAATACCTCCGTTTGTCCAGGATAATGATATCCGGCGGCCTTCCAACAAGACTTAGCAATAGGTGCGGTAATAATGCCCTGGAACTGTCCCTGAAGGGTCAAATTAATGGCTTCTTCTAAATAAATGAAGCTGGCCTTACCACTAGCTGCATTGCCCTTTCCTAGGGTAATTTCGGCTTGGGTGGTGGCATCTAGGGCAATGTCTATCATGGATAGACTGTCAGGATTTGCCAATGGGGTTCCCTGACCGTGCAGAAGCTGATAAGTTTGTTTTAGTAGCGATCTCGTCCCAATTACGGTTAGATTAAAATTTTGGGCGATAGAATTATCTGCTAAAACTTTGAGAATTATTTCTGGGCCAATTCCCCCTGGATCACCCATAGTCACTACTAAAGCAGGATGATCAGAAGAATTAGGCCTAAAACCCTCTGGTTCAACACGGAAAGCTTTTGCATCGGCGCTTAAATCCTCGTTTGTAGGGGCGAACAGCCCATCGCCCTTACTACTTCTAACTTCTGTAGGGGATAAAATCTTAGAGGAACAATGCTCTTTGTCTTCCATTCAATGTTACCTTATTGTTTTATAATTGTAAGTAATTAGGTCAATTTTAGCGTAAGGTTCAAGAAAACTTTAATTTGCTAATTAGTCGATCAGAGTGACTAATTTTTGCGATAAGCTAGAAGATGATTTTAGGAATTTATCTTGGTCATTTATTTAAGGAGATAGCAAAATGAGCGCCGAAAGTATGATGTTTAATGGAGCAATTTTATGTATTGTTCTGATTTTAGTTGGTTTAGCTTGGGGATTTCTTCTGCTTAAAATTCAAGGCGGAGAAGCCGAATAAACCTTGATTGGTTAAGGGATGAAATGAGTTTAATATTTCTTCCCTATTTGATAAATAAATTTAGTATCTGAGTAAAGAGGTGACTTTATTATGACTTCTGCAACTCCTTCTATAGAGTTTTTTGTAGGTATTTCTGAAGAATTAAGCAATGTCAGTTTAAGGCGTAGTAAACAAACAGGAATACGTAATGTTTTACTAATTTTTGACAAATTAAAATCCTTAGAAAAATTTCAAAGCTTTACCCAGCAAACCTACGGTGATTTACGTCTGATTGATTCCGAGGGTGAAATTAGTGTTAAACCTGACTCCTTAAAAATTATTTGGGGTGGAGATGAAGGAGATGAATTAAAACAGGTTCGCTGTGGCTTTGAGATCGAACAAGACGAACATTGGGATCGCTTTATGCGGTTCATGAGCCGTTATGCAGAAGCTAACGGGATGAGCTATCAAGATAGTAACTAAATAATCAATATTTTCTATGAAAATTGCAATTACTGGAGCTACGGGATTTGTTGGCAGTCGCTTAGGGGAAAAACTAGCCACCGAGGGACATCAACTATTAATTTTAACTCGCAATCCTCAAAAAGCCCAGCGAATTTATCGAGCTTCAGCGTTCCCCAATTTAGAAATAGTGGTTTATCAACCCACAAAATCAGGGGATTGGCAAAAGGTTATTTCTGGTTGTGATGGAGTTGTTAATTTAGCAGGGGAACCGATCGCAGAACGTTGGACTCCTGAACACAAAAAAGCTATCTTAGAAAGTCGTCAATTAGGAACTAGAAAAATTGTTGAAGCAATCTGTCAAGCTAAGATAAAACCTTCTGTATTGATCAATGCTTCTGCTGTGGGCTATTATGGTACCAGTGAAACTAAAATTTTTGAAGAAAATAGCCTCCCAGGGGATGATTTCTTAGCCGAAGTTTGTCAAGCTTGGGAAGCAGAAGCTAAACAAGTCGAGGAGGCAAATACTCGCTTAGTAATCTTGCGTATAGGCATTGTTTTAGGGAATGGTGGGGCTTTAGCAAAAATGATTCCTCCCTTTAAATTATTCGCAGGAGGACCATTAGGAAATGGCCGTCAATGGTTTTCTTGGATACATAGAGAAGATTTAGTCAATTTGATTAGTGAGTCCCTTCAACGTCAAGACATGAAAGGTACATTTAATGCAACTTCTCCTAACCCTGTTCGTATGGCAAAATTATGTCAAACTTTAGGAGAAATTATGCACCGTCCCTCTTGGTTACCTGTTCCTGATTTTGCCTTAGAAGTATTATTGGGAGAAAGTGCTAAAGTTGTTCTAGAAGGCCAACAGGTCTTACCCCATAAAACTGAATCTGTGGGCTTTAAGTATAAATATCCTCGGCTAAAAGAAGCTTTAGCTAATATTATTCCCCAAATTTAAGCACTTTTGATCTCTTTAAAAAGAAATAAAAAACGTTATTATAGAAATAGTTAGGAGTTCGCGACTATAGCAATTATCATAACTGGTACAGGCATAGAGGTTATGCAGATAATAGGGGATAAAACCTCGCTTTAGAAAGCGAAAAATTTTTGAACAGAGGCGCGAACCCTCCTTGACAAAAATGACTTCTGACTTAATTAACCTTATCCTTCCCTTAAAAGTGGATAGGAGGTTGAGTATGACATTAGTTATTGAAAGAGTTTTGGCAATTTTTCTCATAGTAACAGGAATTTCCTACGGCTTACAGAATGTACTATGGAAAGATTTAATTAAAGAGCTTTTGGAGAAACCAACTTGGTTAATATTGTGGTCAATCTTGTTTTTACCCTTAGGTTTAATTGTAGTTATTGGACATAATATTTGGGTTTTTGATTGGCGAGTCATTGTCACAATTTTGGGCTGGTTAGTAACCCTTAAATGTGTTCTCTATCTTCTCATACCAAACTGGGCTAATTTCGTCCGTCAATGGTCTGATGATTTTCTACAACGCTATATTCAAATCGCCGGGGTAATAGAAGCAATTCTAGGCGTTGTTCTCCTATTTTTAAGTTTTTAGTTAACAACAATAAGCAAAAATGTAGGTTAGATCTTCTCTAACCTACATTTCCAATACCATGGAATCAATTTTGTTGAATTTGTTCTTCTGCTCTTTCTCGCATATTATCTTGTAAACTTTCATTATTTTGACGTTTTTCGGTCAACAATTCTCTGGCCGTTTCTTCTAAATTTTCTTGGTAAGCTTCTTCAGCTTCCACTGCTCTACTGACCATTTTATTGTGACGTTCCTCTTCGGTGAGGCGTTCTTTAGCCATCAATTCTCTAGCTTTATCCTGGGTACTCATAATTTAATCCTACCTATTCCTAGATTTCCTATCCATCTTTACCTTGACATATTTCGAGTTTCTTTTGTAGCTAAAGTAACAAAAAATTTGAGAAACTTAATCTTCATTTTACTTTCTTACTGGCGATCACCGCATAAAAAGGATCAGTTGCGATCACTCCCAACATTTGTAGAAAACTGGGTAAAGGGGAAGTCTTAGCTATAACTTCGGGTTGGCTAAATCCTGGAACTGACTGAAAATAGCTTTTAACCTGTTGAATACGACTTAACTCTGTTCCGTCTCGCCAAGCTGCGATCGCCTTTTGGTAAAACATCCGATTAGAAAAGCTAACAATTACTATTCCTTCTGGTTTAAGAATACGTTGAATCTCAGTAAAGATAGCTTCAGGATATTGTAAATATTGTACTGAAACAGCAATTAAGACCGCATCAAATGTGTGATCCTCTAGGGGAAATTTGGGATTTAGATTGAGATTCTGGATAAAATAATGGTTTAATTGAGGATTTTTGGCTAGTTCTTCCCCATTCATCCCATGACCTTCCACATGGGCGAATTCTAGATCATCAGGTAAATGGGATACCCAACTACTCATCAAATCAAGGATACGAGTTTGGGGTTGTAGACGTTGCCGATAAAGATTAGTGAGTTGGTCGATGAACCCCTCATCAACATGGGTAACGAAACGAGGAAAAGAATAAAAGTCAGTATCGTTGCTTTGGTCAAGTTTGCTTCTTTGTTCAGGTCGTAGCATAATTAAAGGAATTATCTAAAAAAATGAAAAAACCTTGGAAAAACCAAGGTCGAGTAGGAGAACTCAATGTCAATAGGAAACTTAGCGAAAAAACTTAACTTTAGCTAATCAAAGCAGAAATTAGCATTAATGTGGAGATGAATAAAGCTGCGATCACACCTCGTATTAAGTAGCGACGTTGTTCGTAGGGCGCAGGGTACTGGGCGTAGTAAGTTTTGGGTTCAACTGAGTAGTTTTTTAGGATTCCGTTGTCAAGCTGAGTGGTGGTGTACATCAGTTACTGCCTTTGTGCTTTTGCTCTTATGTAAACTAATGTAACAAATATATTTAGTTTTGTAAAGTTCGCTTGACAAATATATTTCCATGACATTCATCAGCTTTACTTATGCTAGTCTGGGAACTTATCAATACTACTCGGTTAAGCAATAGTTGCTAGTTTAGGTAGGGGTGGGAAGATTGGGAAGATTGGGAAGAGGGGGAAGAGGGGGAAGGGTGGGAAGATTGGGAAGATGGGGAAGACAAAAATTGGACTATTGCTTAATTGTCCCCACACCTCCCACACTTCCCACACTTCCCACACCTCCCACACTCCCC
>DLXW01000108.1:0-8493 GCA_003448685.1 Cyanothece sp. UBA12306 | reverse complement strand
ACCTCCCACACTCCCCACACCTGTCTTTCTACATAATTCCACTTAGATACAAGATTAAATCCTCCATTGACAAGGGTTTTGGGACTGACATTACCTTTAGAGTCTTTATAAGATATAGATGATGAGCGCAGGGAAAACCAAAATGTTCAGAACTACCAAAGATTCTCTTAACCTTCATTCCTACATGATTATTGCGACGCTGATGATGCTAGTTACCCTAGGATTAACTGAGGTTTTTAAAGACAACGCAATTTTGCAAAAAGATCTCTTTTTTAATTACGGATGTCAAGTTACCAAAAAACTACAGTTAAGTTAAATTTAGATCAAAGTGTGGAGAATGGGAGGAGTGTATATTCAAGAATTCAAAAGTTAGAAGTTTTAAAATAAGATTTATTGTTAATTATTATTAAAATTATTAAACTCAACTGAGGTAATTAGGCTAAAAGTGATATAGTTCTAATTTAGATAAAAATATTTAGTCAATAGATTGTGTGAGTAAAGATGAAAAAATTAATTAAGAAAGCTCAAGTTAAAAACTTATTTTTCTTGTTAACAAATATGGGTTTAATAGCAGCAGTAGGTTGTTCTATTATAACACCAAGAATTGTTGCAGAAAATATTGATAATAGTAATATTGCTCAATCTATTCAACAAAAAATTACCGTTAAAGATCTTCAAGGATTTAACGGTGTGATTAAATCTATTGCTTTGAGTCCTGACAACAATATATTATTAGTAGCTACAGGGGATGGAACGATCAATGGACTGGATCTTGAGCAAGAAAAAGTCATCTATTCTAAAGTTAATGATGTGAATGAATATTCATCTATTGTAGTAACTTCGGATCAAAAGAAATTAGTATCAGCAGAAAAGGAAAACATCAAAATTTTAAGTTTAAAAGACGGTAAAAGAATAAAAACTTTACGAGGACATAGTGGAAAAATAAGTGATTTAGCTCTCAGTCCTGATGATAAAATGCTGGTGAGTGTTAGTGGTGCAGATCGTACTATTCGCATTTGGGATTTTGCATCAGGGGACTTAATTAAAACCTTGGGAACAGATATAGGACCAACAACTAATGTAGCTTTTACCCCTGATGGAAAGATGTTTATTTCTGGTGCTATCGGACAAGATCGAACCTTAAAATTTTGGGATGTTTCAAATTTAGAATTAATCAAATCTTCTCCCAAACAACCAGGATATATTAATGATCTTAAGATTACTCCTGATGGTAAAAAATTAGTAGCTGCTGTAAAAAATTATGTTAAAGTTTGGGATTTAGCTACGGGTGCAGAATTACTGAATATGAAAGGTCCGAGTTTAGAAATTAATTCGATCGCTATTTCCCCAGATAATCGTTTAGTTGCCACAGCTAATAAGGAAGGAAATATTATGTTATTTGATTTGATCGAAGGTCGTCAATTAGCTACTTTAAAAGGACATCAAGGATGGGTTCTTTCCTTAGTTTTTAGTCCCGATGGACGTTATCTTTATAGTGGTGCTGAAGATAAAATAATTAAAATTTGGCAACTTCTACCTTAATACAATTTAAGTATTTGTAGATAAAAAGAGACGAAAATTTATCCCTTATTTAAAATGTTGAAATCCTTGAGTTAAACTTAATTCTTGTTCAGGATATTTTCCTTGACTATCAACTAATATAATTTTAGGTTCTTTGGTAATTTCCCCAATAATAGCTGCCCCATTTTTTAACTGTTTCACTAACTTTTCAGCTAATTCTTTAGGTAAACATAAAACTAATTCAAAATCTTCTCCTCCATACAATGCCCAATTTAAAGCTTGTTCAGAGGATACCAAAGCTAGTAAACTAGAAGGAAGGGAAATCTGCGATCGCTCAATTTTTGCCCCTACCCCACTCATGCAGCAAATTTGCACCACCGCGTCCCCTAAACCATCACTACTATCCATCCCTGCGACATTAGTCATCCCGACTATTTCCCACAGAGGTTGAAGAACATCCAAACGAGGTTGAGGACGTTGATGGAAATTAATTAAAGATTCCTGTTGAGCTACCGTTAAATTGTTTCCTAATTGGGGGTTTAATAACAATTCTAGCCCCCCTCGAGACCCTCCATGGGTTCCAGTGACTACAATAGCTTGGCCTGGTGTAGCAGAGGAACGAAGGATAACACGGTGGGGAAAAGCTGTCCCAAAAGCGGTAATACTCACCGTAATGACAGGAGAACGACAGATATCGCCTCCAACAATAGGGGTTTGATTTGGTTGTAAACAATCATTTAAACCCTGATATAGCTTTTTTACCCAATTTACAGTTACTTCTCCTGGTAAACCTAATCCTACCGTAATACCAATTGGTTTAGCTCCCATTGCTGCTAAATCAGATAAATTAGCTGCTGCTGATCGCCATCCCACGGTTTCAGGGGGAGTTGTGCGATCGCTAAAATGGACTCCATCTACCAAAACATCGGTGGTGACGACCAATTTTTGTGCAGAGTCTATAGATAAAACTGCTCCATCATCTCCTACAATATCCCTAGAACAAAAATACTGAAGTTTTTTTAATAATCCTTGTTCTCCAATATCTTTAACTATTTTAGAATACTCAGTTATCATAACTCATTTCCTTCGACAATATTAATTAATAATTATTGATCATCTTTGTATTTTATCTGATAATGATGGTGTAACGCATTAGTTATCGTCTCGTTATTGATAAGCTGAATCGTGATCGGAATGTAAAGAGATTATTCGTAAATAGTCACCCTCTCTAACCGCAATCCCTCGGCATTTTTGCGTTATTCTAAAACTGTACAAATTTTCTCCTTTTTGACCTTTTTTAGAATTAATCTTCCCCCATTTTAATCCTCGATCTTCATAATAACTGCTCCCAAGTTAGTTGAGAAATTTTCCTAAAGGTTTTTAAAGCGGATAGTGCTTCACTTTTAGGTAAATCGAATAAATCTCGCTGAAAGATCGGGTTGTTGAGATCGAGTAAAACCTTACTCATGATTTTCGAGTTTGCTTTCTAGGGATTCTAGATCCGATAAGTGCGCTGGATTATTAGCGTTCCAAGCAAGAGCTTGATCTAATTTTTCTCGAAAAGGCGATCGATGTATCCAGTCTTCGTTGGTGGGAGAGCGATCAAGTAAATTTTGATAAAACTCATCCCACAGTTGACCCCATTCTTTTAGATCGATAACAACTGCCGTTTTTTTTCCTGTTTCATCGATAATATACTGAATACCTTTCATGATTAAAATCGTTACGAGATGGATATTGTATAAAACACGAAAATGTCACGAGAAAAACGAGAAATAATCGCAATGTCCTCCTATTATATCACCATTCAGTGTAATAATTGAGCTTGTTTGAGGATTACATTTTAGGTACTAAACTAGGGGATAAGTTATGATCAAAAAGTAGTTTTATCAATGAATAATCTGGTTTTGACGTTCACGATCTACTGCATAGCTAAGACAAGCTAAAATATCTTCTTTAATTAATAAGTTTATATTTCAATCGTCGTAATCTTCATATTTTTTTATTTGCTTTTTTTGAGTAGATAGGATATATGATTTAAACTAATTGAACATTTAAAAAACTGACTAAGATTACATCCTAACTAATTCAAGTTCTGGTTAATCACACTATACACTATTATTCTCAATTCTAGAATCACAGAATTAAGCATTACTTATTACTCAATATCAAGCATTTTTTTAACCTCGTCTAAAGAATAAGAAGGAATATCTGTTTCCTCTTCTTTTGCTTTTCGTAAATCCTCTAAATCTTCTAAGTTCTCTAATAACTCTTGAATTTTAAGAAATTCCTCATAAGATAAAACAGCAAATTCCTTTTTACCATTCTTAGTTAAAAACTCAGGATGTAATTCAATCATTTTTATCTCCTTAATTTAATTATAGGCATTTTGCCGATGTTTAACTCGATAAATCATTAAAGTATCATCTTCAATCTCAAATAATACTCGATAATTACCGACTCGTAATCTATACTGTGGAAAAAAGTTGGTTAACTTTTTAATATCTCCTTGTAAATTATCTGCCATTGCTTCTATTTTAGCAATAATTCGAGTTTTGTCTTGAGACGAAAATTTTTCTAACTCTTTGATAGCTTTGGGCTTAAATTTAACCTGGTATTTCACATTAGTTTTACCTCAAAATTTAGTTTAAGGTGGGCAATGCCCACCCTACTATACTAACTTAATGTCCCCGCAGGGATGCCTAAAAAATCTTCAATCTTGGGCATTTCTTCTAAGGGAATAACCCGTCCTTCATCTTCAAATCCTTCAATCAAATTGAAGTTTAAATAACGGTACAATTCACCCGCCAAAGGATCAATTTTTTCGGTAACAATTGCCATATATTCCTCAACAGTTGGGATTTTTCCTAACAGCGCACAAACGGCAGCTAATTCTGCTGAACCTAAGTAAACTCTTGCGCCTTTACCCATACGATTGTTAAAGTTACGGGTAGAGGTAGAAAACACCGTTGCATTGTCTTCAACCCTTGCTTGGTTCCCCATACACAAGGAACATCCAGGCATTTCTGTTCTGGCCCCTGCTGCGGCAAAAATGCCATACATTCCCTCTTCTCTTAGCTGTTTTTCATCCATACGAGTGGGGGGACAGATCCACAAAACAGATTTAATTCGTCCTGCACCTTCTAAGATTTTAGCAGCCGCGCGATAATGACCAATATTAGTCATACAAGAACCGATGAACACCTCATCAACTTTGTCCCCTGCACATTCGGACATTAATTTAACATTATCGGGGTCGTTTGGTGCAGCAACAATTGGTTCTTTGATCTCGCTTAAATTAACTTCAATGGTATCTACATATTCAGCATTTTCATCTGCTTCCATTAAGATAGGATTTTCTAACCATTGTTCCATTTTTGCCGCGCGACGCATTAAGGTTCTGGCATCTTGATAACCCCTGGCAACCATATTTTTAATTAGGGAAATATTGGACTGCAAATATTCAGCAATGGTTTCTTTTCCTAGTTTAATTGTAGAACCTGCACAAGATCTTTCGGCCGTAGCATCAGTTAATTCAAAAGCTTGTTCGACTTTCAAATCAGGTAAACCTTCCATCTCCATAATACGACCATTGAAAACATTAATTTTGTTCTCTTTGGCAACAGTTAATTTACCTTCTTGCATCGCTACCCAAGGAATAGCATTAACAATGTCCCGTAAGGTTACTCCAGGTTGCAATTCTCCAGTAAACTTAACTAAGACTGATTCTGGCATATCCAAAGGCATTACCCCTAATGCTGCTGCAAACGCTACTAACCCTGAACCTGCGGGAAAAGAAATACCCAAAGGGAAGCGAGTATGGGAGTCACCCCCAGTTCCCACGGTATCGGGTAATAACATCCGGTTTAACCAGGAGTGAATAATACCGTCACCTGGTTTCAATGCAACACCCCCACGGGTCGAGAAAAAGTCTGGTAACTGGTGGTGAGTTTTGATGTCTACGGGTTTGGGATAAGCAGCAGTGTGACAGAAACTTTGGAGAGTGTAGTCTGCATTGAACCCTAAACAAGCTAATTCTTTTAATTCATCGCGGGTCATCGGCCCTGTGGTATCCTGAGAACCAACGGTAGTCATCATGGGTTCACAAGAAGTCCCTGGACGAACTCCAGGTAAACCACAAGCTTTACCCACCATTTTTTGGGCTAAAGTGAAGCCTTTACCCGTATCTTCTGGCATACTAGGACGAACAAATATTTTGCTAGGTTCTAACCCCAAAGCATTGCGAGTTCTATCGGTTAAACCCCGTCCAATTAGTAGGGGAATGCGTCCTCCGGCCCGAACTTCATCTAAAATGGTTTCGGGTTTAGGGGGGAAGGTTGCAATGACTTCCTCTGCTTCGTTGGTAATTTCTCCTTGGTAGGGATGGATAATAATAACGTCTCCTGTTTCCATCTCGCTGACATCGCATTCAATGGGAAATGCGCCGGAGTCTTCTGCTGTATTAAAGAAAATAGGGGCAATTTTTCCACCAATAATGTATCCCCCTGCGCGTTTATTGGGTACAAAGGGAATATCATCGCCAATGTGCCATAATACAGAATTGATTGCCGACTTACGGGAGGAACCTGTACCCACCACATCCCCCACGTAAGCCACAGGATAACCTTTTTCTTTGAGTCTCGCAATGGTTTCTATTCCCTCTGGCATTAAAGACTCTAACATAGCCAAGGCGTGGAGGGGAATGTCAGGTCTTGTGGTAGCATGGGGCGCAGGAGAAAGGTCATCGGTGTTGGTTTCCCCAGGAACTTTAAAGACAGTAACGTGGATGGTTTCGGGGACTTGGGGTTTATTGATAAACCATGCTGCTTCGGCCCAAGCATCAATAACTTGTTTGGCGTAGGGGTTGGTTTCAGATAATTCTAAGACTTCGTTGAACGCATCGAAGACTAACAGGGTTTTACTTAATGCGGTTGCTGCTTCGGATGCTAAGTTACTATCAGATGATTTGAGCAGATCTACCAACGATTGTACATTATAGCCCCCCATCATGGTTCCTAATAAGTCTACCGCACCTTGAGGAGAAATTAGAGGACAAGTTATCTCTCCCTTAGCAATACCCGTTAAAAACCCTGCTTTAACATAAGCTGCTTCATCCACACCAGGGGGAACTCTATCCCGTAATAACATCAAAAGTTCTTCTTTGAGTTCTTCGGGGGGGTTTTTTAAGAGTTCGCATAGTTGCGATGTTTGTTCTGCGGTTAAGGGTAAGGGGGGAATACCAAGTTTTGCTCTTTCTTCTGCGTGTTTGTGGTAGTTTTCTAACATTGAGTGTCTCCTTCTCTACTGATGTTGCGATGAGGACTTTCTAGGGTATCACTTCTAAGGGTATCAAGTTTATTTAGTAATAGTGCTTAGGGTTTTCTTAAGTTTTCTGGGGATGGGTTGTTAGGGTTAGGTGATATATCTTAAGTGTTAGTAGATTACAATAAATGGATGTGATTTTTAGTTGTACGCATAACCACAAAACTATGATTGACTTATCCAAATTAGAAAAATGCCCTGATACAACGAAAGTCGAAGCGTCAAATAATATTTTTAGTGAACTAGGAAAAAACACTTATGATTATTTAGATGTCATTTCTGAATTAATTGATAACTCAATAGCAGCTAGAAGAACAGATATAATTCTTGAAGTTACTATTAAACTTTATTTTAATAAAAAAAATAAAGCAATAAGATTTACCATTACTGATAATGCAACAGGTATTCCTCAAGATCAATTAGGAATAGCCATTACTCCAGCAGGAGTCCAGTCTCACCATTCTTTAAATGAACATGGTTTAGGCATGAAACAAGCCATTGCTGCTTTAGGAAAACTCGAATATTTAGTAACAAAAACAATAGATGATTCCAAAGCAAGAGTGGTTAAAGAGTTTTCATTTGGCAACTTAAATACTTACTATACATCTGAATTTAATCAAGAATCAGGAACAGAAATTTCTATCACTGATCTGAAATCAATAGTAATTTCTAGTTCGACAGGAATAACTAATAACTTACAGCCATATTTAGGTGCAAGATATAGAAGATTCTTATCACCTGAAAATAAGCTCATGAAATTAAGATTATGCTTTTTAGAAGAAAGTAAACAAACCTCATTATTTGACAATTCAGGTTATAAAATTAAAAAACAATGGGAAATAAATGAAGTAAAACCTATCTATTTTCATCCATATAGACGTGAAAATAAACCAGTATTTCTAAAACATCCGATTTCTGGGAAAGGATGGAAAGCAGAGCTAACTTTTGGATATGCACCTCAAGATAAGGAATATGAAGAACTAGGGTTAAAGATTCCTAATAAATTTCAGCCTTATTATGTTTCAATTAAAAGACAGGGATTAGATGTATTATTACATGACAGAGTAATTTTATTTCATCAACTATTTGAACTTGATATTGTTCCTAATAGGCACGCAGATTATAATACTAAAAGAAAAGAAAAATTATTTACGACGTAGATCAGTTCCTGATGAACTTCCAGAAAAATTATTAAGGGATAGATTAATTGAACAATTAAACAACAATCCTATGATCAAAAAAAACAAAGTAGAGAAGGAGTATGCAGTTGGAGGAATAGACGGCCATATAGATATTTTAGCAGATCAAGAAGTTTGGGAAATTAAAACTTCTCAAGCAAATGCGTTAGATATTTATCAATTATTTATGTACATGGATGTTGGTAATTTTGATAAAGGTTATTTAGTAGCGCAAGATTTTTCAGGAGGAGCTAAATTTGCTATAGATTTTATCAAACATAAACATAATAAAGAAATAATATTAGCAAAACACACAGATTTTCCTATTACAGATCCTCCTACTGATCAAGAACGTTCAGACTATTATTAATAATAATTAATATAATTACTATAATAATTAATGTTTAGTTAATTATATAGTAATTTCTAAAATATTCGCTTTTCAGTCTACTGGATAAATTTTAAGCTAGAA
>DLXW01000275.1:443-2864 GCA_003448685.1 Cyanothece sp. UBA12306 | reverse complement strand
ATAGATAGTTAATTTGCGTTAATATTCAGCAATTTATCAAGATGTCACAGGACAACTTTCTAACGATACAAGGTAAACGTTTTCACTATATTTGGTTACGCGATCATTGTCTAAGTCCTCAATCTCGCCATCCTGATTCTTGGGAAAAGTTAGAAGATCAAAGCGATCGCACTTTGTCTCCTCAACCGTTATCTGTTGAAGAACGCAATGGAGAGTTAATTATCGATTGGAATGAAACTCCCCCCCATCGTAGTATTTTTCCCATCTCTTGGCTGCTTGATCATGCTTACGATCCCCAGCCTCAAACCTTGAACCACAAGGTCTTATTATGGAACAAAACCGAGTTGGAAGCTAATCGAGAAAAACTTTATTATCCTTGTTCAGCAGACCCTCAATTGTGGATGGAGCAGTTGTTTACTTGGGGGTTTGTTATTTTAAAGGATATTGAGCCAGAAAATTTAGATTCTTTTCTCTCATCCATTGGCCCGATTCGTGATACTGAATACGGTAGAATTGTCACAGCCACAGTAGGGAAAGGTTTGTCTTCAACAGTTAAAGCACTGCCCCCCCATAATGACTTAACCTATGGTTCGGGGGATCATTTATTGCAGTTTATTTACTGTGCTCAAAACAATGCTTCGGGAGGAGAATCTTTAGTAGTAGATGGCTTTAGGGTTGCCCAAGACTTTCGCCAAGACTATCCCGAATATTTTCAAATATTAGTGGAAACTCCCTTATTCTTTGGTCGAGTTCAACACGAACATCAATACTTTTTCCGTTCTCAACAAAGTCTAATTGACTTAGATCAAAAAGGTAGTATTTCTGCAATTCATTTTAGTCAAAAAAACTGCACACCCCATCTTCCGTTCGAGCAAACAGAGAATTTTTACCAAGCTTATAATGCCTTCTCTCAATATATCAATAACTTAGATTACCGCTATTGCTTCCGGCTGCAACCAGGATATTGTTTACTGATGCAAAACTTTAGGATATTACACGGAAGATCAGCTTTTGACCCGAGTAGTGGAAGTCGAGAAATGAGAGTAGGCTATATAGAATGGGATTATTTTATGGCTCGACATTTCTATCAAAAAGAGTATAATCTTAATCAGAGTAACATCAATTCAAACTGAATGGGAACTTATCAAGCATGAAAAATATATTAAACTCTGAATTGCTAGTTTATAATTGTATATTAGTTTGATTTTATCCAACTTAAAAGCCATGAATAATACCCAAAAAGTAAACATTGATGTGGAAAAAATTAAATCTGAGTATGAAAAAAAAGGATTTAAGTGCGAACTTTGCACCCACTTTCCATCAGAAGGATGGACCAGTCCAGAAAAAGGTCATAAAACAGATGAAATTTACATTCTTCTAGAAGGAGAAATGGAAATTGATTTACACGGTCAAACTTATTATCCTAGTATTGGCGAAGTACATACAATTCCTGCTTATGAACCCCATGCTTTAAGAATCACTGGTAGTCAACCTAGTACCTTTTATTGGATTTATGGTTACTAATAGCAATGAATATATGAGTAATATTGGTAATTATTAGATGGATTTAGAGCTTGGTTTTAGTTGTCAAGGTAAACAGGCATTTGTCTGTGGAGGAAGTGATGGTATTGGCAAAGCTTGTGCTATTGTCCTAGCAAAATTAGGGGCAAGTATTACCCTAATAGGGAGAAATGAACAGAAGTTATCTATAACCTTAAAAGAACTTGATCAAAGTGAGGGACAAAGCCATGATTTTATAGTGGCGGACTTTTCTTATCCTGATCTTTTAAAAGAAAAAATAGATGGCTATTTTTCTGATGATAAAATAGTTCATATCCTCATCAATAATACAGGGGGACCCCTGCTAGGAGTTCCAGCTTTGTCAATAGAAACATCACAGTTAATGACGGTATTTAATCAACACCTGATTTGCGCTCACCTTTTAGCCCAAGCTGTAGTACCTGGCATGAAAAAAGCTGGTTACGGAAGAATTATCAATATTACTTCTGCTACAGCAAAGCAGGTCGAAAAACTTGCACTGCTGACTAATATGATCAGACCAGCAGTTAACAATTGGGGGAAAACATTAGCAACCGAATTAGGAATTTATGGCATTACAGTTAACAATGTTTTACCAGAATATATAGAGACAAAGCGGCTTACTTCTTGTGTTCAAGATCTAATTCAGGAAACAGGCAAAAGCGAGTCGGAAATCTTGGAAGAATTCAAACAGCTAATTCCCATAGGCCGAATTGGTAAACCAGAAGAAGTTGCTCAGGCCGTGGCATTTTTGGCATCTCCAGCAGCTAGTTATATTAACGGGATCAATCTTCCTGTCGATGGGGGTCATACAAAATCCCTCTAACCTGCATTATTCATGAAAAAAAACAAAACTAAAAAAATAAGAAATTGGCATCAAAA
>DLXW01000275.1:0-295 GCA_003448685.1 Cyanothece sp. UBA12306 | reverse complement strand
AAATAAGAAATTGGCATCAAAAACGATTTTTTATTGGATTTTAAAAAAGTAGTGAATCTGGCCAATTCCATCACAAAAAACTAGCGTAAAAGAGGAAAAAAGCCTAAATTAATCTTATTGGCATTAGGTTTAATTGTAGAACAAATTGCCCAAGCTTTAGCATTAGAGCTTGAACAAGTCCAATAAATAACAAAAGGAAGGTCTTAACCTTCCTCAAACCAAAAATTTAGGCAAAATTCAACGGATAAGACTTTATCCTTTACCCCTCAATACTGCGTAGGTTAAGCCCAAAACC
>DLXW01000060.1 GCA_003448685.1 Cyanothece sp. UBA12306 | reverse complement strand
CCCCTACGACTTCTGACTTCTGACTTCTGACTTCTGACTTCTGACTTCTGCTATATCCCCTAAATTTGATTAAATTAGCTTTTAATAGCGATAATAGTTCGATGTCGAGGATCACTTGGCACTGTAGTTTTATACTCAAATCCTACTTGCCTCAAAGCAGATTCTACATCAAAAGTATAATAGTCATCACTCCAAGGTTCTGTACTTTTCATCAGCACAAATAAAGCAGGAGGTAAGTTTTGAATGACAGGGGAAGCAGGATTATTATCGAGAATAGCTAATACACCCCCAGGACGAAGAATTCTTAATGCTTCGGCAAAAATTTCTGTACTGGCTTTTCCAGGGAGTTCATGGAGTGTAAATTGAATAGTGATAACATCAAAAGAATTAGCAGGAAAATCGGTTTTTTCGGCTAAACCATGCACCCATTGGGCTATTTCTTGCCGTTCATCCTTAACTTTAGCCACAGCTAACATATAGGGGGATAAATCCAATCCTACAGTTTTTACGGGGACATTTCCCTGAGTCTGTCTTTGACTGTAATAACGATGAAGGTTTAAGGTAGAAATCCCAACAGAACAACCTATGTCCAGGATATCTCTAACCACTTTAGGACTATAATTTTCTATAACTTGCTGAAAATTACCCCTTAAACGATTTTGAGCAACTTCTGGGGTTAAATTCTCATTTTTCCAGACTCTTAATGCCATCGAATGGGTGGCTGAGTCTGCTTCAAAAGCTGCTTGCCAACAAAGATTACCTTCATCATAAGCATGGAAAGGAACAAGATAATAATCAGGATAGGTAACCTTAGGATTATTGATTTGTTCAAAAAGGCTTTTAGCTGGAGATTGTTCTAGTTTTTGGCAGTCTTCGCGCCAAGGAATTCCTTTTTTAGTAGCTGTATTAATCAGAACCTGTCGAGCCTGGTTTTTCATGAGGCGATACAGGGGTTTAGATTCAATCAAACGGTTAACGCAGCGAGATAGAAAGTCTTCTCCAGCCCAGTCTGGTTTTAGCTTGTCTGCCATAGTGAGAAAAGCCTGACATATTTTAAGAACATTCTTGAAGTTATCATTAATAATGACTTGAATTTGAATTCTTTAACAAAAATAATAAAATTGCAATATTTATTAATATAAACTTTTTCAATAAATTTCTGCTGAGAAAACCCAAATTTGTGGTGACAATTTCTGTTAAATTTAAACCGGAAAACTTTTTTACTCCACCGAGAAAAACTTATGCTGAGATGGAAAAAAGGATTATTAGTCGCCATAGTTTTGGCGATCGCTCTCTTTTGTCTGCCGATGCTGCCAGCCCAGGCATTTGTGCCTGTTGATGGGACTTTCATTGCTAATGATTCGTGTGAGGCATTACAGTCTATTAGAAAAGGAACTAACCCTGGCAATGTTACATTGACACCTGATGTAGCTTACGAGGTTGTTGGTCAAAATAAACCCGAGCCCAGCCATTACCAGATTAAAATTAAAGGAGTTCAGCCTGCACGCTGGGTTAGTGTAGGATGTGGCAGGCTCTTGACTAATTGTTCTCAATCAGTGATTGGCTCTGGCACAGAACCTGAAAAACCTACAACATCGAATAAGTGTCCTAGTAAAGTCTCAACAGACAACCTACTGGCGATTAGTTGGCAACCTTCTTTCTGTGAAACTCATCAGAGTAAGACCGAATGTCAGAGTCAGGATGCTAGTGATTTTGACGCGAAACACTTCACCTTACACGGACTTTGGCCTCAACCTCGGGGAAAAGAATATTGCTGTTTGCCAAGCAATTTCACTAAAAAACCTTGGTCAGCTCAACCGACTTTTGATGATGAACTCGAGGATGAAACTTTGGCACTGCTCAAAGATGAACGACGGATGCCTGGAGTGCAATCTTTCTTGCATCGCCATGAATGGTACAAGCACGGAACCTGCTATAATCCTACTTCTTCAGAACCTGAACAGGAGTATTTTGAGGAATCTTTGGCTTTGCTAAATCAGATTAATAAGTCATCTGTGCAGAGCTTATTTGCTAGCAGAATTGGGCAAAGGGTCACCTTAGACGAGGTTCAAGCTGCTTTTGAACAAGATTTTGGTCCAGGTGCTGGTAGCAAGGTTAAGCTCAAGTGTAGTGATGGCCTAATCAGTGAACTTTGGATTAATTTGACAGGAGATATCGAATCAGACACTCCCCTTACTACCCTGTTAGCCAATGCTAAGGATGCCCGTAGTAAATGTCAGGGTGGAAAGATCGATGCTGTAGGTTTTAACAATTGATGCCAAATCTGAGGTAATCAGAATTTTTATTGTTTTTGCAAATGCCCTAACTAAACTTGCTTAATAGTTAGGGTATTTCCGTATAGTGGTTATCAATAATCGGCCAAAATTAATGTTACAAAAGGATAGGATATAGCCAATAAGTGAATTAGATGGAATGGCAAACACCCTAAATTTTGGACAAGCTAACATTTAACTGACGTGGAACTTAAACAAGTTATTATTGCTCATAAAGCCTCGGATGTTCAAAGTAAATCTTGGGCTCAAACCTGCGCTAGACAATTAGAAGCTCGTGGCTGTAAAGTTTTGATGGGTCCGAGTGGTTTCAAAGATAACCCCTATCCTGTATTTCTCTCCTCGGTAACTGAAAAAATTGATCTGGCTATAGTTTTGGGTGGAGATGGGACTATTTTAGCCTCTGCACGACAATTAGCCCCAGAAAGAATTCCTATTCTTGCGGTGAATGTGGGGGGACATCTGGGGTTTCTCACAGAACCATTTGAATTATTTCAGGATACGCAAAAGGTCTGGGACAGACTTGAAGGCGATCTCTATGCAGTACAACAGCGAATGATGTTAGAGGCCCGTCTCTTTGAAGGAGATAAAACTAATCCTACACCGAGTAGTGAAAAGTTTTATTGTCTTAATGAAATGTGCATCAAACCAGCTAGTATTGACCGAATGCCCACCGCTATTTTAGAAATGGAATTAGATGGGGAAATAGTAGATCAATATCAAGGGGATGGATTATTAGTGGCCACACCGACGGGATCAACTTGTTACACTGCTTCGGCCAACGGTCCGATTGTTCATCCTGGGATGAATGCGATCGCAGTTACTCCTATCTGTCCCCTCAGTTTAGCTAGTCGTCCTATTATTATTCCTCCTGGATCAGTGGTAGATATTTGGCCCCTCGGAGATAATGAATTAAATACGAAACTGTGGACCGATAGTTCGTTGGCCACTTCCATTTGGCCAGGACAATGGGTTAGAGTGAATATGGCTAATTGTGTGGCTAAATTTATTATCCTTCAAGAACATTATTCTTTTTATCAAACCTTACGGGAAAAATTGCAATGGGCTGGGACAAGGATTCGTTATGATAATAACCATCGTAGTTGAAGTAGAAAGGTATTTTTTTTCAGGTCTAGTTCCCATTTTCTAAGGTTTTTAAAGTAAAATAAAAAGTTGCCCCTTCTCCTAAAACGCTTTCTGCCCAAATCTGTCCTCCATGACGATGAATAATACGCTGTACAATGGACAGTCCAATACCTGTTCCCTCAAAGGTTTTTTGGGAATGTAATCTTTGAAAGGCTCCAAAAAGTTTGTCCGCATATTTCATATCAAAACCGACCCCATTATCAGCAACAAAAATAGTCCCATCTTCTCGACAATTTATTGTAATTATAATCGGCTTACTTGCTCGACTAAATTTAATGGCATTTTCCAATAAATTAACAAATACTTGTTGTATTAGAGCTATATCTCCCTGAATTATCGGTAATTTTCCTACTCGAAATTCCACAGGGTTGGTTTTATTTTCTAGAGAATGAACTAGATCAATGGCAGTTTTTACAACTGAATTAAGATTAACTGGACACAAAGTTAACTCACGTCTTCCTAACCGTGAGAGGTTAAGTAATCCATCAATTAAGTAGCCCATTTTTTGACTACTGTTTTCGATCACTTCTAGATAATGATCCACCTTGCTATCTTCGAGTGTTTCAATTTCTGTGAGTCTTTTCTTTAAAGCATTAACAAACCCATTAATATGTCGTAGAGGCGCACGGAGATCGT
>DLXW01000311.1:48578-50813 GCA_003448685.1 Cyanothece sp. UBA12306 | reverse complement strand
AATTGCGCGTAGCGCTATAGTTAGCTTTTTACCTCCTGCTTTCTGCCCCCTGCTATAGAATACAAACAGTCATTAAACACTGGAGATTACCTAAGTCTAAACCTTATGATGAAGCGTCGTCAATTTATTAAATATACAAGTCTAGGAATAGCTAGTTTCGGAATAACTGCTTGTAACCAGGGTAACCTCGATATTTTTCGCCCCCAAGGAAAATTATCTAATGGAGAAAAAGCTTTTGGCCCTTTAGAAAAGACTAATCTAATTTTAGGGTTTATGGCCACTACTGATGCTGCACCCCTGATTATTGCCCAAGAACAAGGCTTTTTTCAGCGTTATGGACTTAATGTTACCCTCAAACGTCAACCATCCTGGCAAGTCATAGAAAACGACCTATTACAGTGGCGTATAGATGCAGCCCAAGCCCCATTTGCTCTACCAATGTTAGCCCAATTGGGGCCAAAAAAAGCATCTTTGATCTCTTTGATGAATCTTAACCTTAATGGTAGTGCTATTACTATCACTAATAAAGCCTGGGATCAGGGAATTCGTCCTTCAATTAATTATATTAATTTTAGAGATTTTGCAACAGGATTTCATCAATATATTAGAAATCATAATCAAACCACTCGCTGGGCGATAGATAGTCCTATTTCTATGGATGCTTATCTGTTACGTTATTGGTTAGCGGCAATGGGAATTGATCCTGAGCGAGAGGTTAAGTTATTAGAATTTTCCTCCTCCCAATTGAATTATAAACTTCAAGCAGGAATGATTGAAGGATACATGGCATCAGCTCCTTGGAATCAACCAGCTATATCCAAAAAAGCAGGATTTATTACTTATGTTAGCCGAGATATTTGGCAAGGTCATCCTAATAAAATTTTAGCAACTATGGATGGTTGGACAAGAAAAAATCCAGCTACTGCCAGGGCTTTAATGGCTGCTTTATTAGAGGCTTGTCAATATTGCGATCGCCGTCAACATCAACAAAAAATAGCTGACTTATTAGCCCAACCTCAATACTTAAATCTTGATAATTCTTTAATTGAACCTGCTTTAAATGGTCAATATTCTTACCAGAGCCAACAATCACAAAAATCCTCAGTAAAAGTAGCTGATTTTGTTATTTTTAATCATCAAGATACTGCTTATCTCAAAAACCCTGATCATGCTAATTACCCTTGGCGTTCCCATGCAATTTGGCTATTAACCCAGATGATTCGCTGGAACCAAATTGAACTCAAAAATTATCCGACCGATGCTGATAAACTTTTAAATAAAATCTATCCTATTTCGATTTATGAAGAAGTTGCCCAAGCCTTGAATATTAGTATCCCAAGTGATAAAATAAAATCAGAAAAAGCAACAGCTTTTATCGATGGAAGATCCTTTGATCCAAGTCAGCCTGTAGCCTATCTAAATCAGTTTTCCATTCGTGCTAGCAGTCCTCAAATAATAAACTTTGTTTAGATATAGTTTAATCAATAAACAAGTTGATAATAAATTAACAAAAAATAACTTTAAATTAACAAGCTTATTCTAAAATAATTCTATTAATTTTAAAGCTTAATATTATGTTTTTATTTTTTTATACTTAAACTATTAATTGTTGATAAATTCATGAGTGAAATAACAGCAACATTATTAATTTCTTGTCCTGATCAAAAAGGTCTAGTGGCAACTTTTGCCAATTTTATCTATAACAATGGAGGCAATATTATCCATGCGGATCAACATACAGATTTTGAAGCTGGTTTATTTTTAACTCGAATAGAATGGCAATTAAAAGATTTTAAGCTATCAAGGGACATGATTTCTTCAGCTTTTGCTGCCATTGCTAAACCCATGCAAGCTATCTGGCAAGTACATTTTTCTGATAGTATTCCTCGTCTTGCTTTATGGGTAACTAAACAAGATCACTGCTTACTAGATTTATTATGGCGATGGCAAGCAAAAGAAATTAAAGCTGAGATTCCTGTAATTATTAGTAACCATAAAGACTTAGAATTTATTGCTGAACAATTCAATCTTGATTTTTGCTATATTCCCATCAATAAAAATAATAAAATTCAACAAGAAGCTAGACAATTAGAATTATTAAAAAAATATCGCATCGATCTAGTTGTCTTAGCGAAATATATGCAAATTCTTACCCCAGAATTTATTACTCAATTTCCCAAAGTTATTAATATTCATCACTCATTTCTTCCCGCATTTGCGGGGGCAAAACCATAT
>DLXW01000311.1:43779-48380 GCA_003448685.1 Cyanothece sp. UBA12306 | reverse complement strand
GTCCATAACATCGTGCCTATGAAAGAGGCGTTAAAATTATTGGCGCAACTGCCCATTATGTTACCGCAGATTTAGACGAAGGACCAATTATTGAACAAGATGTAGCTAGGGTTAGCCATCGTGATACAGTAACTGATTTAATCCGCAAAGGAAAAGATTTAGAACGGGTAGTTTTAGCAAGAGCAGTTCGGTTACACTTACAAAATCGTGTCCTAGTTTATGGTAATCGAACCGTTGTTTTTGAGTAATTGATTGAGAGAGTTAATAATTGAAATTACTTGAGCCTCAGAACTACTAAAACTGAACTTAGCTTGTTAGATTAATCAAGAATAACGATAATCAATAACTCAAAAATGGTACAATAGAAAAGGGTTAGTTTTAGCTTTAAACATAAGGTTATGACAGATACAATTCAGTTAACAGCAGATGAAATTCAACAATATAGAAAAGAATTGACAGGTAATGCTAAGGCATTAGAAGATATGGATTTAATTGAGCGATGTAATGGCGATTTAGAATATGCTGCGGTTAGATTAGTACGTCGTTCAAAGATTGATATTATTAAAGCAGATGAAGATAATTTTTGGCAACAAGCTATCATACAAGCACGTCAATTAGTCTGTCGTGATCATATTAGGAATGATCTTGCACCTGATATCTTAGGGGGATTAGTTGGGTTATTTATTAGTTCTAGTAATCCCATTCTTGGTGTTTTATCAACCCCTCTCGCTATTTATGTTGTGAAAACTAGATTAGAAAATTTTTGTGATTAGTTAACATGAAATTGCCTAAGCTAGATCAAATTCAGCAAAAGCAAATTAGAGATAAATTGAGTAGCTACGCCCTTAATTTTACTCATGAGGATGGTCAACATAAAGCACGCCTTTTTCAAGCAAAATTAGGAATTAACCTTAATAATCAGGAAAAACTAATAACAGCAATTTTTGAGGCAGTTAATACTCAATCGGTTATTTACAGCACAACGAGTCAATATGGGGAAAAATATGTTATTGATTTTATCATGGAAACAGACATAGGAAGCTCAAAGATTAGGAGTGCATGGATTATTCGATGTGAAGAAAACTATCCAAGATTAACCTCTATTTATCCCATTTAATCAGGAAAAAAAATGAACGCTATTAAACTACATGATACTGTTGCTCTTTTGGAAGACTTTGAAACTAATCAATTTATGACAGATAATCCGATTGTTTTACCTAAAGGACAAGTAGGAACAGTAGTGGAAATCTATAAAAATGGAGAAGCTTATGAAGTAGAATTTTCTGATCACAATGGACAAACCTATGCTTTAGTGACTATTAGGGCTCAACAATTAATCTGTCTTCACCATGAAAAACCTTGTTATATAGGGGTCAATTAGAATGTAGAATTTAGAATGTAGAATTTAGAATTACCTCCCCCTGGATTTGGAGGATTGAAACGCTTTTTTTCGGTCAATAATTGTTAACTTTACTGAAGCTATATTATCTGCCTGATGCGGTAAAAGCTGCCCAATAAAAAGGGTTGTTGAACAGTTTATAATTAGAATCAAACTCTTTGATTTTGTATTGTTCATCCTCTATCATATCCATTAATAGGGAAAGTTCTTTGACTGTTAATTTTTGTTGATTTTGCTTGACAATATCGTTGCAATTATTCAATGTATTTTTATATTTTTCTACAGTTAAATTTCTTAGCCAATTTTGAGATTTTTTCAGAGCAACGGGAACGGAAATATTTTTGGTTTTATCTAAAATAATCTTATAGAATTTCATCATTAAAAATGAGGTTGATAAGTCGCTAACTGTCCACAAACTACTAACAACACTCGAACTTCCAGCAAACAGAAAACCAGCAGGTAAACCGATATATTCATCACTAATTGAGTTGAGATCAATTAAACCTGTTTCGCAAGCAGATAGTACAACTAAGCGAGATTTTTTTAAGTCTAATTCAAAAATTTCTCCTAATGTTAATTCATCCTCATTAGCTAAAAGTAAAGCAGATTCTAGGGGATTATTGGGGTTAAATCCTCCATGACAAGAAAAGTGATAACAATGGCTTTCTGATTGTTTAATCTGTGTTGTAACGGCGTTTTCTGTAGCTTCATCTTTAGCAATGATTTCTTTTTGATTGAATAAAGTTGAGATAATATTAACTTCTAAATCAGTAAAAATTAAATCTTTGGTAGGATTTTGAACAGCGAAAAGATTAGTTAATTGATTTAAAGGACGTTGTTTAGTAATTTGTAAAAGTTGGCAACTTGGGGCATATTGTATATTATATTTATCTTGTAGGATTGATCCCCCCTGACCCCCCTTACTAAGGGGGTAGTTAGAGGTAGAAATCTTGTTAAGGGGGGAATTATTGATAGGTAAAGCGTGTAATGGTAAGATATGCAGAAACCAATGGGGAATAATAATTAAGCGTTGACAGGTTTCAGGAATTAGAGAAATAATCTCGTTAATGTGTAGAGTATTAGCAAAGGTTTGTAATAAGTTAGGAAGTTTATCTTTCCATTCAGTATTATTATTACTAGGATCTCTAAAAAGCTCATAAAGCTTTAGATAATTATTGAGAGTATCAATTAATTCATTTCTGTCTTCTTCTGAAGATTGCCAAACTTCAACCGTTTCATTCGCAGAGACAATAAAAGCTAAAATTTTCTCACCCGTAATATACCATTGCAATAGACAAGTTGACTCATCAGTTAAGGATTTAATATCTTTAAAAGGTATAGGTTTGACTTTTTGAGTTAAGGTAAAAGTAGGATCATAAGGGGTAATGTTTTCAGCGATAAAAGTATCTAATTCTTGTTGATATTCTTTGAGATAACTGTGATCTTGAACGTAGGGAGTTAGGTTATCACTACGCATCAATTTTTGATTAATGCTTTGATGTTGTAAGCGAATTTGTTCGTTAACGACTTGTTGTTTTAATTGGGCTAATTTATCAATAATTTCTTTTCTAACATTTTGAGGGTTTAGTCCTTTTTGCGTCATTAATTCCACAAGGTTACGCCCTTTACTGCGTTCAATATATTCTAGGGCTTTCTCTGGTTGATTGAGGTTAAGATATGCTTGTACGATGCGATGGAAGACACCAATAGCATTAGATAAAACTTCTTGACGACTTTGGGGGTTAAGGGCTTCTAAACGGGCATTTTCAACAGCTTCAATGGCAGTATTATAGGTTTTTGTGGCGAGTTGCCATTGTTTTTCTCTGTAGTGTAATTTTCCTAAATTATAGGAAGTTTGTAAACACTCTTGGGGAAATGTCTCAAAGGTATAAACTTTCAAAGCTTCAGTGTAATATAACATTGCTCTTTCTAAATTTTCGGCTTTATCCCCTCTGATTCTGTTAAAGTAAGCAAAACCCAGATTATTTTGTATCCTTGCCCAATCAACAGGAAATGCCTCAAAGGTATAAACTTTCAATGCTTCTTGATAGCAAGTAATTGCTTTTTCTGATTTATGGGACTTGTGTAAAAATAAAACACCAGCTATCCCATCAATCTCTCGAAGGAGTAGAAAAGTCAATGGTATGGTATTATTATCGCTTTTGATTCTATTCCGATAAGCAATACCAAGATTGCTGTGTGTCATTGCCCATTGTTCGGGAAATGTCTCAAAGGTATAAACTTTCAAAGCTTCTTGGTGGGAGGCGATCGCCGTTTCAATATTATCAGCTTTATACCCTCTGATTCTTTTAAAGTAAGCATTACCGAGATTATTGTGCGTAGCTGCCCAATCAACAGGAAACTCCTCAAAAGTTCTCACTTTTAAAGCTTCAGTGTAATATAAAATTGCTCTTTCTAAATTTTCTGCTTTATCCCCTCTAATTCGTTCGAAGTAAGCAATACCGAGATTATTCTGTGTGGTTGCCCATTGTCGAGGAAATGCCTCAAAAGTTAACACTTTCAAAGCTTCTTGGTAGTAGGCGATCGCCGTTTCAATATTGTCAGCTTTATACCCTCTGATTCTTGATAAGTAAGCAATACCGAGATTATTCTGTGTGGTTGCCCATTGTTGGGGAAATGCCTCAAAAGTTCTCACTTTCCAAGCTTCTTGGTAGTAGGCGATCGCTGTTTCAATATTGTCAGCTTTATCTCCTCTAATTCTGTCAAGGTAAGCATTAGCAAGACTATTGTGTGTGGTTGCCCAATCAACAGGAAATGCCTCAAAAGTATAAAAGTTTAAAGCTTCTTGACAGTAGGTGATTGCTTGTTCTAAATTCTCAGCTTTATCCTCTCTAATTCTGTCACGGTAAGCATTACCTAGATTATTCTGTATGCCTGCCCATTGTTGCGGAAATGCCTCAAAAGTATAAACTTTCAAAGCTTCAGTGAAAGATAAAATTGCTGTTTCTAAATTCTCAGCTTTATCCCCTCTAATTCTTTCGACGTAAGCAGCCGCAAGATTATTCTGTGTCATTGCCCATTTTTGGGGAAATGCCTCGAAAGTACAAACCTTCAAAGCTTTAATGTAAGATAAAATTGCTGTTTCTAGATTCTCAGCTTTATCCTCTCTAATTTCGTCTGAGTAAACATTACCAAGATTATTCTGTATCATTGCCCAATCAACAGGAAATGCCTCAAAAGT
>DLXW01000311.1:41846-43453 GCA_003448685.1 Cyanothece sp. UBA12306 | reverse complement strand
TTATCCCCTCTAATTCTTTCGAGGTAAGCAGCCGCAAGATTATTCTGTGTCATTGCCCATTTTTGGGGAAATGCCTCAAAAGTAAAGACCCTTAAGGCGATTTCATAACCGGTGATAGCTATTTCTTGGTTCATAGCAATGTTACCAAGAGGAAATTGTGCCATTAAATCACTAAATTTGACAATAACATCTGCGATATATTCAGCTTCTTGTTTTTTAGTGTTTGCTTGAGCAAGAAATATGGTATTCATTGCCCAACTTAAGAACATTCTTCTCAAATTATCATCTAATTTATCAAGATTTTGCGCTAAAAAAGGATAAATTACTTGAGGATTAGGATTTTTTGAGATTTTTTGTAATGTCTCGATCAAGAAATCAAGATAATTAGGATTTTGCGAGACTCTTCTTAATGCATACATCAATAAATTCAAAGAATCTTGAAAAGTGTTTTCCGTTGGTCTTGTGTCATTTTCCAATAACCCTAATGCTTGTGCTAACTGTTGCGCTATATTCATTAAAAATTGCGCCTTATTTTCCCTTCCTGCTTCTTCTAATTGTTGCGCTACTGCTATCATTACCTCTATCAAACCCTTGTCTAATAATTCCTGATTTTCCTGCAATACTTGGGGTTCATCACCTTGATTACAAGTTAATAATTGATTAATGAGATTTAGATAAGCTTGGGTGCGTTGTTCATCCATCTGTCTTTAATATGATTCGTGTGATTGGTAATATAAGATTAGTTATAATTAACGATTAAGGAACAGCACTATCTAACTATTATAGATTTATGAAGAAAAATAGTGTTATTAAAAAATGATCAAATTGAATGCCCAAGAAAATAAGAGAACTTAAATCAATGTTACTCAAAGCAGGATTTAATTATCGTTCTGGCAAAGGAAGTCACACTGTTTGGAGTCATCCCCTTTTACCCTATAGTTTAACCCTTTCAGGAAAAGATGGTGCTGATGCCGATCGCTATCAGGAAAAAGATGTTAAAAATGCACTCAAAGATTTAGAAAATTTACAGGAGTAACTCTATGAACTATCAATACAGTATCATTATTCAATGGTCAAACGAAGATCAAAAATATATCGTTAGCTTACCCGAATTTGGTCCTTATGCTCACACTCATGGGAATAGTTATGAAGAAGCCCTAAAGAATGGTCAAGAAGTGTTAGAACTTTTAATAGAAGATTATCAAGCGAGAAATAAACCTTTACCGAAACTCAGTAATCTAAAAATAACCCTTATTTCTCCCAGTGAATATTTTTGTTGTTGAACTAAAATGATTCCTGCATGATTTCTTTTTTGTTCCAAGAAAGTCGTATGTAAATAATAAAAATCTCTAATATTATAACTATAAAGAGTATAAACCTGAAACGTTGCCCAGATTAATTGTTATTCATCGCCATATCCTAATCTATTTACTTCTAACGCAGTAATTACATTAACTTCTCGACTTTTTAAGGTCAAAACAAGGGATCTCGCCGTTGAATCTTCATCCATATATAAGCTAATTTTACTCATTTACTGTTGACATAACTTTCTCCAATTTGGATTCAATCACAATTATATGTTAACAATTGATTAATGAGATTTAGAT
>DLXW01000311.1:32556-41660 GCA_003448685.1 Cyanothece sp. UBA12306 | reverse complement strand
ATGAGATTTAGATAAGCTTGAGTCCGTTGTTCATTCATCTGTCTTTACTATGATTGGTGTGATTTTTTGATAGACTATGATGATTTTTGGCTAATTATCTCTATGATATGATACTCAATCCTAATTTTTGGGAATAATCTTAATTAAAGTTCCTATTTAATCATTTGAATCATAGCTTTGACTTGTGTGATTCTGTCAATATAAATATATCATCAAAATTAAGATTAAGCTCAAATCATAGTCAATCAAACAATCAAAAAAATCATAGTCATGACGTTTATTAACCCTCAATATCCCAAAAGTAAGCTAACAGGAAAAATCATCGGTTGTGGAATGGAAGTACATGATATTTTAGGGAATGGATCTCAAGAAGTCATTTATCAGCGATCATTGGTTTCCGTTTTGCTTTGACTTGCCATATCAATCTCTAAAATCTCTAAAAAGTTTTGTGCTGATGTCAGCTTGATTAAAATATAGATAGATGTATATAAATTCATCAGTCTAGTCAAGCGAGGGAAAATCTATCATGACAACCGAACCTAACTTACCTAACAAGGATGCTATTGAAGCAGTCAAAACCGAAGTTGTGGATGAATCATCAACAATCACCAATCCTGAACCGCCCAAAGACACCAAACCAACAATTCAAGGAGAAACTGGGGCTTTAATTGAAGCAATTAGGACAAAAGCCTTTTCTGAAGCGCAAAAAGCGGGGGAATTTGCCCGTGATAACTATTTAGAAGCGGTTAGCAAAGCCCGTCAAGATATCGAAAATCGCAAACTTTTCGATCCTGAACAGATTGAAGATGCCATGAAGCAGATTCAAAAAGAGGTAGAAAAAGACTGGGATTCCATCGTTAAAGAAGTCACAGATTTTGGCGATCGCCTGAATGAAGCAGCTAAAGCAGCTTGGGATATCTTAACCGCACCTAAAGACAAAGATAAATAGAAAAAAAAATGGATAATCAAGACAAGACTAACGCTCTCATTGTTGGTGCATCAAGAGGTATTGGTTTAGGCTTTGTCAAAGTGCTTCTCAAGAAACGGAACTTCAAGATTTATGCAACTTACCGTCAGGAAAATTTAGCCACTGAGTTATTTGATCTAAAAAGAGAATACCCGCAACAGCTACATTGTCTACCATTAGACATCACTAATGAAGAGCAAATTTCTAACCTCTCCAATTGTATCCAAGGAAAGGAATCCCAACTTCATCTAGTGGTTAACTGTGTCGGTATTCTCCATGAAGAATCTTTACAACCCGAAAAAAGTCTCAGACAGATTTCTTCAGAAAAATTACTCTACTATTTTCAGGTAAACAGCATCGGTTCCGTTTTGTTAGCCAAGCACTTATTACCTTTATTTCGTCATCCCAATGGGAGTGTATTAGCTTGTCTTAGTGCGAAATTAGGTAGTATTGGTGACAATTACCTGGGTGGTTGGTATGGTTATCGTTCTTCAAAAGCTGCTCTAAATATGTTAATGAGAAACGTAGCAATAGAATATAAGCGGCTATGTCCCCACACAATTGTTGTTACTTTGCATCCAGGCACAACAGCTACAAATCTGTCAAAACCTTTCCAGAAAAATGTACCCAAAGAAAAGCTATTTTCAGTTGAGCGTACAGTCAATCAATTGCTTGACGTGATCGATAATCTGACGGAAAGCGATAGCGGATTGTTTTTTTCGTGGGATGGCACTCGTCTTCCCTGGTAAATGAGAGTGTGGGAGGTGTCTGGAGTGTGGGGAGAATTAAGCAATAGTCCAATTTCTGTCTTCCCCATCTTCCCCATCTTCCCACCCTTCCCCATCTTCCTCCCCTTCCCCCTCTTCCCCATCTTTCTCTAACTTGGAGGCTCTCATATTGTCACAATCCTGAGAATTACGTTAAATTTAATTAAGTTGAATGAATAGTTTGCACACAAGCAAGAAGATTTGTGTTAAGTAACTTGACAAAAGTAGCTTATTGCCTTAGAGAAGCAATTTTTTTGATTAACAAACAATTAGAGAAACATTAACTGATGAAAATTTCGTGGAAAACATTATTACTCTGGAGTCTACCCCTGTTAGTGGTGGGCTTTTTCCTCTGGCAAGGGACATTTTCTCCTTCTGGGGTAAATATAGGAGATAATACCGCCAATACTCGCATGACTTATGGAAGATTCTTAGAATATCTCGATTCAGGACGCATTCTGAGCGTTGACCTCTATGAAGGTGGGCAGACTGCCATCGTTAAAGCAGTTGATCCTGAATTAGAAGAACGAGTCCAGAGATCGCGTGTAGATTTACCTATCAATTCTCCAGATTTGATCTCCAAAATACGCGCAGCAAATGTTAGTTTAGAATCTCATCCTATACAGAGCGAAGGAGCTTTATGGGGATTTTTAGGCAATTTACTCTTTCCTGTTCTCCTAATTGGGGCATTATTCTTCCTTTTCCGTCGTTCCAATAACCTACCTGGGGGACCAGGCCAAGCCATGAGTTTTGGTAAATCTCGCGCCCGTTTTCAAATGGAAGCCAAAACTGACATTATGTTCGATGATGTGGCCGGTATTGACGAAGCTAAAGAAGAGTTACAAGAAGTTGTTACCTTCCTCAAACAACCCGAACGGTTCACCGCAGTTGGGGCGCGTATTCCTAAAGGGGTACTTTTAGTTGGCCCTCCAGGGACAGGTAAAACCCTCTTAGCTAAAGCGATCGCCGGAGAAGCTGGAGTTCCTTTTTTCAGTATCTCTGGTTCTGAATTTGTGGAAATGTTCGTCGGTGTGGGTGCTTCCCGTGTCCGAGATTTATTCAAGAAGGCTAAGGAAAATGCCCCTTGTTTAATCTTTATCGATGAAATTGATGCAGTAGGTCGCCAACGGGGCGCAGGTATCGGTGGCGGTAACGATGAAAGGGAGCAAACCCTGAACCAATTGTTAACCGAAATGGATGGTTTTGAAGGCAATACAGGCATTATTATTATTGCTGCTACCAACCGCCCTGATGTACTTGATTCTGCTTTGATGCGTCCAGGACGTTTTGACCGTCAGGTGATTGTGGATGCTCCTGACTTTAAGGGACGGATCGAAATTCTCGAAGTTCACGCCCGCAATAAAAAACTTGACCCCGATGTTTCTATTGAGGCGATCGCCCGTCGTACCCCTGGATTTAGTGGGGCAGATTTGGCGAATTTACTCAATGAAGCCGCGATTTTAACCGCCCGTCGCCGCAAGGAAGCGATTACTTTATTAGAGATTGATGATGCGGTAGATCGGGTCGTTGCTGGGATGGAAGGAACTCCCCTGGTTGATAGCAAGAGCAAGCGGTTAATTGCTTACCATGAGGTGGGACACGCCATCGTGGGAACTCTGGTTAAAGATCATGATCCCGTGCAGAAAGTAACTTTAATTCCCCGTGGACAGGCCCAAGGGTTGACTTGGTTTACCCCCGATGAAGAACAAGGGTTAACTACCAAAGCGCAATTGATGGCCCGTATTGCTGGGGCTTTAGGGGGTCGTGCAGCGGAAGAAGAGGTCTTCGGTCATGATGAGGTAACTACAGGTGCTGGTGGCGATTTACAGCAGGTTTCAGAGATGGCTCGACAAATGGTTACTCGTTTTGGGATGAGTGATTTGGGTCCTTTATCTTTGGAAAGTTCCTCTGGAGAGGTTTTCCTCGGTGGTGGATTGATGAATCGTTCCGAATATTCCGAGGAAGTAGCCATGCGCATTGATGCTCAAGTTAAGACTTTGGCTGAACAAGGCCATCAATTAGCTCTTCAAATTGTACGGGATAACCGAGAAGTTATTGATCGTTTGGTGGAATTGTTGATCGAAAAAGAAACCATCGATGGTGAAGAGTTTCGTCAAATTGTAGCGGAATATACTCACGTTCCTGAGAAAGAACAGTTTGTTCCTCAATTGTAATTTTTCAGCCATAATTTTATTGTTAGAGACGTGAGCGATCGCGTCTCTTTTCTTTGATTGTAGGGCTTATAATCTTAATATATTGTTTTGAGATAGTAATATTTAATTATTTGACTCAATTTAGAAAAACTCTGGACTACCGGACTACCATTTTAGAATTAGCCAAATAAATGTTAGTAATAGATAAATTAAGGGAAAATACGTCACTATGATTACCGCGAGAAAAATAACTTTAGAAGAATTTTTAGCCCTTCCAGAAGAGGGTGTAACCTATGAATTAATTGCAGGAGAAGCAATACCGAAAGTGTCCCCTAAACGATTTCATTCTCGTCTAGCTGTAACTCTGTGTATCTTCTTAGAGAATTGGAGTAAAAATAAAGGAGAAGTAGGAATAGAATGGTCTGTTATCTTAAAACGAAATGGTGAAAATTGGGTTCCTGTTCCTGATTTATTGTATATTTCTTATGAAAAATTGCCCCGAGAAAGATTTGAAGACGAAGCCTGTCCTTTTCCGCCTGAATTAGCTATTGAAATTATCTCTCCAGGTCAATCTTTTGGTGATTTAACTGAAAAAGCTACCGCTTATTTAAAAGCTGGTATTTGCCGAGTTTGGCTTGTTGATCCACAGGGTAAAAGTATCACTATTTTTTATCCTGATGCACCACCAATAACTAAGCGAGGAGAAGACAGTTTAAGTGATGAAATTTTACCAGGATTAGCAATAACTGTGAAGCAAATTTTTGAACAAGCAGGTTTACTTTGATTTTTGATTACTTGTAGTTTTTTTAGAGAAATAAACCATGAATTATTAAGGCAACAACCTCTTATTCCTCATATCACGATAAAATAACAGATAACATTAAGCACTCCTTCTGGACTTGACGACTTAAATCATGACCCGAATGCCGTGGAATCCTCTTAGCCTTTTCTCCATTTCCCTAGTATCAACTTTGTTGATTTATTGGTCAACTTCTGGGGAATTTGCCCATAATAATAACCCCATTAGTCTTTCTCCTCAAACCTTACCCGCAGAAGCTGCTGATGATTTACAACAGGGAGAAGAGATTATCCTTAATGGTAAAAAATTTAGGATAGGTTGGAGTCAATGGACTCAAGGAAATGCAAGACGCATAGGAATTAGCGATATTGGGGCCATGAATTTATTGGGATTAGAACTTCTCAGTACCCGTCAACCAGACCTACAACCTGTAAAATGGTTTACCAAAGATTCTAGTCAATCTCTTCCAGTTTTAGCGCGATTTATTCCTCCATATCGCTATTTAGACGTAACAGAACTGATTCAATTAGCAGGGGGAAAACTCCAAGTTAGGGGCAATACCCTAGAGATTAACTTACCACCTGCGCGGATTGGTGCGGTACGCGAAGGTAATCAAACTTGGGGTAAACGTATTGTAATAGAAGTCGATCGCCCGACCATCTGGCAAGTAAGTCAAGCGAAAAACCAAGGAGTAGTGATGATTTCGGGTAACACTAATACTCCTCCTCTCAATAATGACAATTCTGCCAGCTTTCCCTTTAATTTACCCCCCGGAATCGATCCCGACGAAGATGATCTCGGTAGTGGCGTTTCTGTCCCGATCAATTCTAAGCTATTTTCTCTAGAAAATGGCAAGAAAATAACGAAAGTTCACGTTAAATTACCAACAGCACACAGTTTAAACGTTTTTAGTCTTTCTAATCCCCACAGAATCGTCATCGATGTTCGTCCCGATGCCATGATCCCCAAAGAAATTGCTTGGACTAAGGATATTACATGGCGACAGCAGCTAGTAAGATTAAGCAGTGGAGTCTTTCCCGTTAACTGGTTAGAAATTAACGGGCGATCGCCTCAAATTAGCTTGAAACCCATTACAGCCGACCCTAACCAACAGCAGGGTACGGCCCCCCTAATTACCATGGCACAAACCTGGAAAGCCTCAGCAGCTATCAATGGAGGCTTTTTTAACCGTAACAACAGGTTACCCCTAGGAGCAATGAGATCGCAATCTCGTTGGTTATCTAGTCCCATTTTAGGACGGGGGGCGATCGCTTGGGATGATCAAGGACGGATTAAAATTGGTCGTCTTAGTCTACGAGAAACCTTGATTACCAGCAGAGGACAGCGTTTACCCATTCTCTTCCTCAACAGTGGCTATGTTCAAGCAGGAATGGCCCGTTATACCCCTGAATGGGGACCCAATTACACCCCTTTAACCGATAACGAGACAATTATTGTAGTGCAAAATAATGGGGTCATTAGTCAACAAAATGGTGGAAAAGCTGGAAAAAATCCCATTTTGCTCCCCTCTAATGGCTATTTATTGACCATTAGGAAAAATGCCGTTTCTCCCTCTGCTTTAGCCATAGGAACGGGGGTTACAGTGGAAAGTACCACTATTCCTGCTGATTTTAATCAATATCCCCATATGATTGGGGCCGGCCCTTTATTGGTGAGTAACAATCGTATTGTAGTTAATGGAGTCTTAGAAAAGTTTAGCAAAGGATTCCAGCAACAAAAAGCCTCTCGTAGTGGCATTGGTATGACAAACCAAGGAAACATCATGTTAGTAGCAGTCCATAACCGTGTTGGGGGACGGGGTGCAAGTTTAGGGGAAATGGCCAAAATTATGCAACAATTGGGGGCGGTAGATGCTTTGAACCTGGATGGGGGAAGTTCCACATCGTTAGCATTGGGGGGACAATTAATTGATCGTTCTCCTGTAACGGCAGCCAGAGTTCATAATGGAATTGGGATTTTTGTCAATAGATAAAATTGCTGAATGTTTGCCACACAAGATATCAAAGGAGATGGGAAAACCATAGAAAAGATTGATATATAACATTCTTTTTGACTTTTCAGCTAAAATCCTGTCCAACAGCAAAAGATTAAGTAAAATGGTTTTAGTTTCAATTTTTATACCAACAATAAACTAATATTTAAAACACAAATTTTAACACTTGATTAAAATTGCTTGTCCCATGAATATTTTAATTGTCGAAGATGAACTAGAAATTGCCCAATTAATTCGAGAAACCTTAGAAAGGGAATCATTTGTCTGTCAAATTGCTTCCGATGGACTAGCTGCATTAGAAATATTTAAACGACAACAACCCGATCTCATTATTCTCGATTTAATGTTACCTAAATTAGATGGATTAGAAGTTTGTACCCGTATTCGTCAAAACCCAACTCCTAAAGATCCTTATATACTAATGTTAACGGCTAAAGGAGAAGAAATTGATCGGGTAATTGGACTATCAACAGGTGCAGATGATTACTTGGTTAAACCCTTTAGTCCTATCGAATTAGTTGCCAGAGTTAGGGCCTTACTTCGTCGTAGTTTACGTCATGGAGTACAATCAAAAAATATTTATCAAACCCAACATTTTACCGTCGATTTAGATCGCCATATTGCCACCCGTAACCTAGAAAATGAAGCTGAAGAAACCCTAGAATTAACAACTTTAGAATTTAATTTATTATCCACCTTTATGAGTTATCCAGGTCGGGTTTGGAGTCGTAATCAACTTATAGATAAACTTTGGGGAAATGACTTTTTTGGAGACGAACGGGTAGTGGATACCCACATTAGAAGATTACGCAAAAAAATTGAACCTGATACAGCAAATCCAACCTTTATTAAAACCGTCGTAGGAGTAGGCTATAAATTTGAAGATTCCCAACAATAACTTCATATTTGAGCTAAAAATATAACTTATAAAAAATGCCCAAACCTAGCCTAAGAACAAGATTATTTTTATCCCACTTATTAGTTATGATTGTGGGATTATCTAGCTTTGTTGTTATTGCTAAAGTCTCCTCTCCTAGAATGTTTATTGTTCGCTTAGAACAATTAGAAAAACAAGGATTTTTTACAGTTAGAACCGCTAGAACTTATTTAGTTAAAGGATTTGAAACAGCTTGGAATAATAGCGCGATTTGGTCATTAATTTTTGGAGGAACTGCCGCGGGATTTCTTAGCTATTGGGTATCTTGCCGCATCATGAAACCATTAAACCAAATGAAAGATATTACTGAAAAATTAGCTGAAGGAAACTTAGAAGAAAGAATGCCAGAAAGCGATATTCCAGAATTAAATCAATTAGGAATTAGTTTTAATTATATGGCTGGTAGTTTAGAAAATGTTGAAAAAAGACGACGAGAATTAGTCAGTGATCTAACCCATGAATTACGTACTCCTTTAACAGTTGTTAGGGGATACTTAGAAGAATTATCTAATAATTCTATTGAACCTTCACCAGAACTTTATCTAAAATTAGTCAAAGAAACTCGAAGATTAGAAAGATTAATCCAAGATCTTCAGGAACTTTCTAAAGCAGAAGCAGGATACGTATCAATTACTTTAAAACCAATAAATCTCATTCCTCTCTTAACTGCGTTAGTAGAAAGATTTTCTGATCAAATACTCGATGAAGGTCCGAGTATTAAATTAGACTGTCCTCAAAATTTACCCCCAGTTTTAGCAGACAGCGATCGCACAGAACAAATTTTAGTTAACTTATTAGGGAACGCTATTTGCTATACTGAGAAGGGAACTATTACCCTCAAAGCATGGAGCGATCGCAATCGAGTTTTTATTTCTGTAATTGATACAGGAATTGGTATTAAACCAGAAGACTTATCCTATGTCTTTGAAAGATTTTGGCGGGCCGATAAATCAAGATCACGCTATTCTGGGGGAACCGGAATTGGACTTGCTATTACTCGTCGTTTAGTAGAATTACAAGGTGGAAATATAGAAGTTACCAGTGAATTAGGCAAAGGAAGTACTTTCACTTTTTCTCTTTCCATTGCCTAATAAGAAAATTAGCTCATATTTAATTATACTTAAGCTCAAAATATCTAATTAGAAATGCTCCCAAACAAGCAATAATAACTGATAATACCGTCAAAATAACTCCAATTTTTTCTTCTGTTCCCATCTCTAATTTTACCACAACATCATGAATTCCTTCAGGAACAAGTATTTCCAGTAAACCTGCTTGAGAAAAAGCCACAGGAATGGTTTGTAAGCTAGGTTTAATTTTAGCTGTCCATTCTGGATAATAAAATTGATGCAAGGTTAAAAGACTCTCTTTTTTAGCATTAACTTCTAATTCAATCTTTCTAGGTTTCCACTGTTTAATTGCTACTTCTGTTTGCGGTTGATTAATTAATATTTTTGGAAAATTTTG
>DLXW01000311.1:20790-32373 GCA_003448685.1 Cyanothece sp. UBA12306 | reverse complement strand
CGAAAATTTTTACCATATTGAATCTCTCCAGACTGATAAAATATCTGAGGAGGAACCCATTGAGGACGATGTTCTGCTGCACCTTGACTATATTCTAAAATATCATTAATATTCTCATTATTTAGTGCTTTAATACTAACAGACATTATTAAAATACTATGCACAAAAATGCTAGTTGTTAATATACAAATAATTGCTAAATATTTTTTATTTTTTGAATTAATCAAAATCTTATAATTAGTAGAAAAAACTAAAATTAAAGCTATTATAGTAATAATAATTATGGTGTTATTACTTCCCCAGAAAATAGCTTTTTTCTGAGTTGCTAATAATTGAAGAACTACAATTACTAAACTTATTGTAAAAAGATAAACAGCGATTTTAAGTAAATTTTCTTTTGAAAAAAAAATTCGTTTTATTTTAATAGTATCAATAGCCAAAGCCAACAGAATAGTATTAGCAACAGTCAAAATTGTATTAAATCTCCAAGGAAACTGAATTCTTTGTATAATAGGGACCAATTCCCACAGTAATTCACTTAATGGTAACATCATAAAAATAGATAAAACTGCTACAAATAACCAGTAATTACTTTGGACAATTACATCAACTTTTGAATGTTTACGAGAAATTTTCCAACTACTAAAAGCCAACATTCCAGTGAGTATTGTTAATATTTCTAAAGACTTCCAAAATAATTTATTATGCTCAACTTTTGGTCCAGTAAAGAAAAAGTTATTAGCATAAAAGAAAGCTTTAGTTTGGATGGTTTCCATAGAGATTGAATCTTGAGTTGTCATTGCAGGAAACCAATAAATAGCGGATAAACCCATCATTAATATTATGGCTAAAATTAAACGGAATAAAACTTTTTTCCAGCCTTGGCGACTTCCTATTAATAAAGCATATCCGATAGGTACAGGAAAGAAAATAATAAAAGTTGCTAAGTGGGTTAAAACCAAACAACTATAACTAATAGCTAATCCTAAAATATTTAAACTTGAACCTTTAACCAATTTAATCGTAAAATAAAGAATTAATGGCATCCAAACAAAAGACCAGTATTCGGCAAAAGCAAACCTTTTATACAGATCTATTTCTAGATGATAAGGCCAAATCATATAAATAATAGAAGCAAGTAAAGCAGAATTTTTATCAACAATTTCTCTCAGAAAGAAATAGCTTGTTATCCCTGATAAAATTAGAGCTAAAGTACAAGATAAACTTAGTTGATTACAAGCAGCATGATCAGGATTTAACCAAGGGAAAAATAAACTTGAAAAATAATAGGGAATAGGAGCATAAAAGAAAAAAGTAGGACTACCTAATCCATAATTCATATTATAAAGCCATCGAGGATATAAATCTCCTTGCCATAATTGTTCTGAAAAATGCTTAGCATAAACTAAATGAGCCCAGGTATCATGGGCTAATAAGCAACCATTAATTAACAGAGGAAGGGCAAAAAGCAAACCAATTATCACTAAGACAAAAAGATGTATCTTAGTATTCAATTTTGTTAAACTCATAATCAATATTAATATTTAGCTGAGGTTAAATTTATTGTATGATCAATATCTAGCTAACTTCAAGTATCTTGACAAATTATAATTTATGGTAAATTGGTCTTATCCTCCTGAGAATTTAACTTTAACTCCATCAGTAGTTGATCTGTGGATTATGTCTCTACAATTAGCTTCAAAAGAAGTTGAACAACGTTGGCAAATACTAAACAATGAAGAACAAATTAAAGCTAAAAAGTTTAATTTTGAAAAGCATAAAAGACGATTTATTGTAGCCAGAAGTACCCTAAAAATGATTTTAGGTCAATATCTAAAGATCCCCCCTCAGAAGATAAAATTTGACTATAGTTCTCGGGGGAAACCAAGATTAAGTGATCAATTAGGGAATAATCAACTACAATTCAATACTTCCCATTCCGAAGAATTAGCTATTTATGGAGTTACTCTAGATCGTCTTATTGGAGTAGATATTGAATATATCCGTCCCATGAAAGATGCTAAACAACTTGCCAAACGCTTTTTTTGTGACCAAGAATACCAGCAAATTAACAATCTAACATCCCCCCAACTAGAAAAAGCCTTTTTTCAACTTTGGACAGGGAAAGAGGCTTATTTTAAGGCTACAGGTGAGGGTATTAGTGGAGGACTAGATCAAGTACAAATCTGTTTACAAAATAATCCTAAATTAATTGCTCTCCCTCCCAACCAATCTAAGCTAAATTGGTTTTTCTCCTCTTTTATACCTTCTCCTGGTTATCAAGGGGCAATAGTAGTGGCAGAAGATGATTGCCAATTAAATTATTGGCGGCTTTTAAGGTAAAATTGGTAGCTAAGATTGTTGAAAATCACAGATGAAAAAAATCTTACTCACAGGAATTAACGGACAAGTAGGGCAAGAGTTGAAACACACTCTAAACCCATTGGGAGAAGTAATCGGAGTGAACCGTCAAACTCTAGATCTGACTAAACCTGAGAAAATTCGTCAGTTTATTCAAGAAATTAAGCCTAATATTATTGTTAATGCCGCTGCCTATACTGCCGTTGACAAAGCCGAAACTGAGTCGGAAATAGCCTTTGCGGTTAACGAAATGGCTCCTACTATTATGGCAGAAGAAGCCACCAAACTTAAGGCTTTCCTCCTCCATATTTCCACAGACTACGTCTTTGATGGAAATAAAAATACTCCCTATACTGAAGAGGATCCTACCAATCCTGTGAGTGTTTACGGTAATAGCAAATTGGCAGGAGAAATAGGGATCAAAACTCATGGCGATCGCTATGCTATTTTGAGAACAGCATGGGTTTATGGAACTTATGGAACAGGAAATTTTGTGAAAACGATGTTGCGTTTAGGGCAACAAAGAGAGACAATTGGAGTGGTCAGCGATCAAGTCGGTACCCCAACTTGGGCTAAAGATATTGCCGACGCGATCGCTCAAATGCTCAAACAACCTAATTTTCAGAAAACCGCTGACATTTATCATTTTACCAATAGTGGGGTTGCTAGTTGGTATGATTTCGCCTTAACTATTTTTGAAGAAGCCCAAAAAATTGGATTTTCTTTAAAGATTGATCAGGTTAATCCTATTACTACAGCCGAGTATCCAACCCCTGCAAAACGCCCAAATTATTCAGTTTTATCTAACCAAAAAATTGTTAATCTCTTGGGTTATAATTCACCCTATTGGCGTTATTCTTTAAGAAAAATGCTCACTCAATTATACCAAAAATTACCTTAATAAAAGGTTGATTTATTTACTAATTAATCAATAAATTATGAAAGCACTAATTCTTTCTGGTGGCAAGGGAACCCGTTTACGTCCTTTAACTTATACAGGCGCGAAACAATTAGTTCCCGTTGCTAATAAACCAATTCTTTGGTATGGCATTGAATCAATTGTTGATGCGGGAATTACCGATATCGGGATTGTTATTAGTCCTGAAACAGGAGAAGAAATTCAAGAGATTACCGGAAATGGCGATCACTTTGGGGCAAAAATAACTTATATTCTTCAAGAGCATCCTTTAGGACTTGCCCATGCAGTAAAAGTTGCCCAACCTTTTTTAGGAGACTCTCCTTTTATTATGTATTTAGGAGATAACCTAATTCAAGATAGTCTTAAACCTTTTTTCTCAAAGTTTAAAGAGGAGCATCTTGATGGCTTAATTCTTTTACGACAGGTTAGCAACCCCTCGGCTTTTGGAGTAGCGAAAATTGATAAAAAAGGACGAGTATTAAAGTTAGTAGAAAAACCAAAAGATCCCCCATCTAATCTAGCATTAGTGGGGGTTTATTTTTTCTCTCCAGCTATTCATCAAGCCATTGGATCAATTGTTCCTTCGGATCGAGGAGAACTAGAAATTACTGATGCTATCCAAGAATTAATTAATACTGAAAAAAATGTTGAATCTTTACAACTTAATGGTTGGTGGTTAGATACTGGTAAAAAAGATGATTTACTAGAGGCTAATCGCATTATCCTTGATACAGACTTAGAGATTAGTAAAGGAGGAAATATTGACGAAAAAAGTCAAGTTATTGGGCGAGTGAATATTGGTGAAGGATCAAAGATTATTAATAGTACCGTGCGAGGTCCTGTGATTATTGGCCAAGATTGTCATATTGAAAACTGCTTTATTGGTCCTTATACAAGTGTGGGAGATCAAGTAACATTAATTGACGCTGATATCGAACATAGTGTATTATTGGAAGGATCTCAAATATTAGAAATTCATCAGAGAATCGTTGATAGTTTAATTGGAAGAAGGGCTAAATTAGAAATGGCTCATCAACGGCCAAAAGCCTTACAATTTATGATTGGAGATGATTCTCAGATTGAACTGGTTTGATTTCGTTTTTTTATTAATTTTTAAAAAATTGAGATTAACTAATAATTTTGGTTTTGATGAAGTCTTTTTAAAAAATGTAATTTGATGTCTGGCTCCAAGAAAATCCTCTAACCAAAAACGAATTAATCCTTAGCTATTGACAAATTAGTCTAAAATATAACTATTTCGAGAAAGATGAAGATTGGTTATTTAATTCCAGAATTTCCTTCCCAGACCCATATTTGGATGTGGCGAGAAATCTGTCATTTGCGCGAATGGGGATGTCAGTTACAAATCTTTTCCACAAAACAGCCCCCCTCAGCGATACAAGCTCGCCACGCTTTCGCCAAATCGGCACAAGAAGAAACCTGTTATCTGTGGCCCCAAAGCGTCTATTACTTGTTAACCACCCTATTATGGGTATTATTCACCAGGCCTCTAGGCCTAATCAAATCTATCTCGTTAGCATTTACCCTAAACGTTAACCAACGTCCAAAATGGCGTTATACTCTACCATTAGTGATTCCAGCTTGTATTTTAGCCCGTCAAGCCCTTAAGCAAAACATTGAACATCTCCACAGTCATAGCTGTGCAAATTCAGCCATCTTAGCCATGATGCTCAAGCGTCTAACGGGAATTCCCTATTCTTTAACCTTGAACGCCAATATCGAATGGTGGGGAGGAGCTATGGAGGAAAAAATGGCTGATGCTCAGTTTACCATTGCTATTACCCAATGGCTATTAAACCAAATTAAACAAGACTATCCCCATCTCAAACCTGAGCAAGCAATTTTAGGACGCATTGGTGTCGATACCATCAAATGGAAACCTGAGAATAAATCAATCAAAAAAGAGGGCGAAGTATTTCAAATTATTACTGTTGGTCGTCTACATGCAAGCAAAGGACATGATGTTCTAATTAGGGCAATTAAAAGACTAATTAATGCTAATCATTTAGTTCAATTAACCATAGTTGGAGCTGGGGATGAAACAGAATCTCTGCAATCTTTAGTCAATGAATTGGATTTATCTGGAGTGGTTAAATTTACCGGTTCTTTATCTGAAGACGAAATTATTGAATTAATGAAACAATCCGATGCCTTTGTCCTGGCAAGTCACGCAGAACCCCTAGGGGTCGTCTATATGGAAGCCATGGCCATGGGAGTTCCTACCATTGGGACTAATGCTGGGGGTGTCCCTGAAATTATTCTTCCTGGGGAAGACGGTTTATTAGTTCCCCCCAATGACGAAATTACCCTAGCAAAAGAGATTGAAAAACTATTAAATAATCCTGACGAACAACAAAAATTAGGACATAATGGCCGTCAAAAAATTGTTAATAAATTTGATAGTCGTTTTGGAGCAGCAACCCTTTATCAAAGATTCTTCGGCAATTTACCCCAAAATTTCCAACCGAATAATAATTAATTAGAGAAATTCTAGATTAAGGAACTATTGAATTGAAAAAAAATGTCAGCTATTAACTAACTATTATGACCATCAACTCTTTAAAAGTATTACTCATCATAGAACAATGTAATCCTGATTGGTCGTCTGTACCTTTAGAAGGTTATAACTACTATAATCATATTAGTAAACTTTGTGATGTAACCTTGGTGACCCATGAACGAAATAAAAAAGCCCTAGAAAAACACCCAGAACATCAAAATATAGTTTTTATTAACGAAGGTCAATTAAGCAAATTTTATCATAAAATCATCGCTAAAATAACTTCTATTGGTCGTAAAAACTGGCCACTTTATGTAGCATTAAGTTATCCCATTTATGAAGAATTTAATAACCAAGTTTACCAAAAATTTAAAAACCAGGTTTTAGAACAAAAATATAACATTGTTCATGTTATAACCCCTATGATGCCCCGCTATCCAGCTAAAATTATTAAAGCTTGTCAGAATACTCCCTTTATCTTAGGACCAGTTAATGGAGGAGTTCCCTTTCCTCCAGGTTTTCAAAAAGTTGCTAGACAGGAATTTGCCTACTTTAATTTTTTAAGAGCAATTGGAAGATACTTAATACCAGGATATCTTGAAACTTATAAAAAAGCTAATAAAGTTTTAGGAGGGTCAACTTATACATTAGAATTTTTAAAAAGCTTATTTAATGTTTCAGATAATCGTTTTGAACTTTTTTATGAAAATGGAATTGATAAGGATTTCTTTCAGAGACAAAATAAGCAAGGGCAAAATTCACAAGTCCAGTTACTTTTTGTTGGTCGTTTAGTTCCTTATAAAGGTGCTGATATGGTGATTGATGCGATTTATAATTTATCCGAAAATGTAAAAAATAAAATCAAATTTACAATTGTTGGAGATGGTTCAGAAAAAAAAAGATTAGAAAATCAAGTTAAAAATTTAGGACTAGAAAATATTGTTAATTTTACAGGTTGGATTAAGCAAAATGAAACTATTGAATATTATCAAAAAGCTGATATTTTTTGCTTTCCTTCAATTCGAGAATTTGGAGGAGCTGTTGTTTTAGAAGCAATGGCCTGTGGTTTACCATGTATTGTTGCTAACAATGGAGGAATTGGTGAATATGTAACCCAAGAAACCGGATTTAGTATAGAGCCGAAATCAAGGCAATACTTAATCAAAGAATTAACTGAAAAAATCAAAATTTTAGTAGAAAATAAAAAATTGCGGCACCAAATGTCAGCCAAATGTTATGAAAGAGTACAAGAATTTGAATGGGGTAGCAAAGCTAGAAAAATAGTAGAGATTTATCACCAATTACATCAGTTAAAAACAGTTAAATAATTATTCTAGTTTATTAAATAAATTTTAGGATCAATGAACAGTATTATACGTGGTTTTTTTCAAAGTATTTGTAGACTTTATTTTTTTAAAAGTGGTTGTGGAACAATTGCTAATAAAAAATTTTTTAGAAACCTTTCTCAAACTCAAGAACCTTTAGTTTTAACCAAACTAAGAGATGGCTCTTCGATTTATGTTAGCCTTGATCAGTATATTGGTCGTGCCATTTATTATTTTGGTGAATTAGATCCTAAAATAACCTGGGTCTGTCAAAATATTTTGCGTCCTGGTGATACTGTAATTGATATTGGTGCTAATGTTGGTTTAATCACTTTATATGCTGCAAAATTAGTGGGTTCATCGGGAAAAATTCATGCGTTTGAACCCCAACCAAATTTGGTACAACTACTTAAAAAATCAGTGACAATAAATGAATACGAACAAGTTGTAATACATCAAGTTGCTTTATCAGATCAAGATGGAATCATGAATATGCAAGTTCCCATTGATAACAGTGGAGCAGCTTCTTTAGGAAAGAAAAAAAATAAAGCTTCTTATACTATCGATGTTGAAGTTAAAAATGCAACTCAATATCTTTCAAGTTTAAACCTTGATAAAATTCGTCTGATAAAAATTGATGTTGAAGGTCATGAAGCAATTGTTTTGAAAGGAGCAAAATATTTTTTAGAATCACACAAACCTGATATAATTTTGTTTGAAGAACACAAAAAACCTCTGTTAAAACAAGAATCTGTCAAATTTTTACAAAACATGAATTATATTATATATGAACTTCCTAAAGCTAAATTTAAAATACAGCCGCATAGATTGACTACTAAAAGTAATTATTTAAGTCATGACTGTATTGCTATTCATCAAAATGCTTATAATGAAAGGTTAGTGAAGTCTTTAAATCTGATAGATTAAATTGAATTAGCTTGACTGATATGACAGGAAACTTGAAAGATGATTGTCACGACTTTATCAACAGAAAATAGACCTTTGGTTTTACAAATATCGCCAGTACTCGAAATTACAGACGAGCAATTCTTTGCTTTATGTCAATTAAACCGAGATTATCGCATTGAGCGTAACTCCAAAGGAGAACTAATAATTATGTCCCCTACAGGTTCAGAAACGGGAAATCGTAACTTTAGACTGAGCCAACAACTTGCCAATTGGACAGACAAAGATGGTTCAGGAATTGGATTTGATTCCTCTACAGGGTTTAAACTACCTAATGGAGCAGATCGTTCTCCTGATGCTGCTTGGATGACTTTAGAAAAATGGAATGCTATTCCTCAAGAACAGAAAATTAGATTCGCGTCTGTTTGTCCTGATTTTGTGGTTGAAATACGCTCTCCTAGCGATCAACTTCAATCACTTCAGGATAAGCTTCAAGAATACATCGATAACGGAGTCAAATTAGGTTGGTTAATTGATCGGAAAAACCGTCGAGTGTATATTTACCGCCCCCAAAGAGAAGTAGAATGTTTAGATAATCCAACGACCGTAATGGATGATTCAATTTTGCCAGGTTTTCTGTTACAAATGAATAGTATTTGGTAATTCAATTCATCCATCAAACTCTAGAATATTTGATTTAGCTCATGTTATTTTCTGAAGAAAAAAAAAGTATTTTGATCACTGGCGGTGCGGGGTTTATAGGTTCTAACTTTGTTCACCATTGGTGTAATAGATACCCTGATGATCTGGTTATCGTTTTAGACGCTTTAACCTATGCCGGAAACCGCCATAATTTAGCTAGTTTAGAAGGGAAGGAAAACTTTCGCTTTGTTGAAGGAAATATCTGCGATCGCCCCTTAATTGATAATCTTTTAAAACAGGAAAATATTGATACTATTGCCCACTTTGCCGCTGAATCTCATGTTGACCGTTCTATTCTTGGTCCAGACGCTTTTATCCAAACAAATGTTTTTGGAACTTTTACCTTATTAGAAAGTTTCCGTCACTATTGGAATGCCCAAGGAAATCCTGAAAATCATCGCTTTCTTCATGTATCCACCGATGAAGTTTATGGTAGTTTAAAGCCAGAAGATCCGGCTTTTAGCGAAACTACTCCCTACGCACCTAATAGCCCTTATTCTGCTTCAAAAGCAGGAAGCGATCACCTCGCAAGGGCTTATTATCATACCTATAATGTTCCTACAATTATTACTAATTGTTCTAATAATTATGGACCCTATCACTTTCCTGAAAAATTAATTCCTTTGATGTGTATTAACATTTTATTAGGGAAACCTTTACCAGTTTATGGAGATGGACAAAATATCCGAGACTGGTTATATGTTGGAGATCATTGTTCAGCTTTAGAGACAGTAATTCAACAAGGAAAACCAGGAGAAACTTACAATATTGGTGGCAATAATGAAGTCAAAAATATTGATTTAGTAACTCTACTATGTGACTTAATGGATGAATTAGCACCCAACTTACCTGTGAAACCTTCAAAAGAGTTAATTACTTTTGTTAAAGATCGTCCAGGCCATGATCGCCGCTATGCAATTGATGCCACTAAAATTAAAACAGAATTAGGATGGACTCCCGAAGAAACTGTGGAAGGGGGACTACGAAGAACCATACAATGGTATCTTAATAACCAAGACTGGTGGCAACCTTTATTATCCCAAGAATATCAAGATTATTATCAAAAAGTTTATGGTAGTTAATCGTTAATCATCTAAGGGATATCTAGCCATTAATTCCTCAAAAGTATAGGGACATTTTTGAGGAATTTCTAGTTTGTATTCCCTCAAAACAACTCGTCTAGCACGTTCGTACTGTTTATTGATATCAAGTTTATTGAGCAAGGTATTAGTTAATCTATCTTCAATTTCATCTTGAAAGTTATCCACTTCTTTGATCCAATGATTACGAGGATAAATTTCTTGGGAATAATCAAGTTTAAGTCGATGTTCGATAAGTCTTTTTAGGAAACTATTGACCGCATTAAGTTTCTCATTTCCCAAGTCTTCTATCTCCTCTTTTAAATTGTCCCAGTCCAACACTTTAATATTATGTTCGCTTAACGCTTTTGCTTGTTCTTGTGTCCATTGAAAAAAGTCTATTTCATAAAGATTAGCCATATTTTGTTACCTTAAATCTTTTCTGATTATAATTGATCTGACCATAGAGAAACTGAATTTATTAATTTATTGGGAAAATAAGTTACTATAGAACATAAATACCTATGATTTTAATTTTGTCCGACTACTTAACATACTCAAAATAAATAAGTTATGTCCAAACTTGATGTTAAAAATCTTTATTATATTACTCATATTGATAATATTCCTTCGATTCTCGAGCGGGGAATATTATCTCATCGAGAGGTAGAAAATCTCAACGTTGATTTTACTCCGATTTATGATTCTGAAATTGTTAGCAAGCGTCAAGATAAATTAATAGCAGAAGGAGTAAGTTTATGGAACTATGCCAATCTATATTTCCAACCTCGTAATCCAATGATGTATAGGGTTGTTCATGAAAAAAACAAAAGGGATATTGCGATTGTAGCAGTTAAGTCGACTATTTTATCAGAAAAAGGTGTAATAATCACTGATGGTAATGCAGCTAATAATGGAACAAAATTTTATGATTCCCCAAAAGGAAAAAATATTTTACAAAATAATTGGAAAATTATTCAAAATGAATGGTGGAATAACTCAGATGGCTCAAAACGCATCATTATGTCTGAATGTTTAGTCTCTAAAAAAGTAACATCAGAATTCATTGATTCTATCCATGTTTGTGATCATATAACTCAGAAAAAAACAGAAAAATTATTGAAAAATTCAAAAATTATGGTTATTCCTGAGCCTAATTTATTTTTTCAGCCTAAGTCTCGCAAGAGAATCGGAGAAAATATTTCACTGATTGAGGGTGATATGTTTTTTTCTAATATGCAGACTTTAACCATTAGCGTTAATATTCAAGGAATTATGGGCAAGGGATTAGCATCAAGAGCAAAATATCAATTTCCTGATGTATACGTAGTTTATCAAGATGCCTGTAAAGCTAGAAAAATAACTCCTGTTCAACCCTACCTATATAAAAGAGAAACCTCATTAGACCAAGAGCTTGCTGATTTAAGTTTGCCCTTGAACAGCCCAAATTCTGTGAAATGGTTTTTGCTGTTTGCGACTAAACGAAAATGGCGAGAAAATTCTCGACTAGAAGATATTAAAGAGGGACTAGATTGGGTTAGAAACAATGCAGTTACAAATAGGATTCAATCTTTAGCAATGCCAGCACTAGGTTGTGGTTTAGGCAAATTGGATTGGTCTGATGTTGGCCCACTGATGTGTAGTTATTTACATGGAATAGGAATTGATGTTGCTATTTATTTACCCCGTGAGCGCACAATTCCACCTGAATATTTAGAACAAAGCTACCTACTCAAATCAGTTTAAACTATTAATTAGGGATTGATTAGC
>DLXW01000311.1:2390-20558 GCA_003448685.1 Cyanothece sp. UBA12306 | reverse complement strand
TTTTGATATTGAAGGAGGCAGAAGGCAGAAGCCAGGAGCCTCAGTCATAAATCCCCAACCGCAATCACCCATAATCCAACCGAGTCACCTCTACCCTCCTATGACTACCCCCTTTAGCTCCGAAGAAATCGCCGCAGAAGGCATCAAAACCGCCGAATATGAAGAAATTGTCCAACGCCTCGGCCGCCACCCCAACAAGGCAGAATTAGGGATGTTTGGAGTTATGTGGTCAGAACATTGTTGTTATAAAAATTCCCGACCCCTTCTTAAACAATTTCCGACCCAAGGCGATCGCATTTTAGTCGGGCCAGGGGAAAATGCGGGAGTGGTAGACTTGGGAGACGGACTACAACTAGCCTTCAAAATTGAATCCCATAACCACCCTTCTGCGGTGGAACCCTTCCAAGGGGCAGCTACGGGAGTCGGCGGTATCCTCAGCGATATCTTTACTATGGGGGCTCGTCCCATTGCCATTTTGAACTCCCTGCGCTTTGGTAATCTAGAAGATGCCAAAACCCGCAGACTTTTTGCTGGAGTGGTTGAAGGCATTTCCCATTATGGCAATGCAGTTGGGGTTCCTACCGTGGGGGGAGAAGTATATTTCGATGCAGCTTATAGCGGGAACCCCCTAGTTAATGCCATGGCTTTAGGGTTGATGGAAACCACCGAAATCGTTAAATCTGGGGCATCAGGCATCGGAAACCCCGTCTTATACGTCGGTTCAACCACGGGACGGGATGGCATGGGAGGAGCAAGTTTTGCTAGTGCTGAACTTACCGATCAGTCGATGGACGATCGCCCCGCAGTGCAAGTGGGAGACCCTTTTTTAGAAAAATCCCTCATTGAAGCTTGTTTAGAAGCGTTTAAAACTGGTGCAGTGGTAGCTGCACAGGATATGGGGGCCGCTGGAATTACCTGTTCCACCTCAGAAATGGCTGCCAACGGTGGAGTAGGAATTGAATTAGACTTAGATAAAATTCCGGTTAGAGAAACTCGAATGGTTCCCTACGAATATCTTTTATCTGAGTCCCAAGAAAGAATGTTATTTGTTGCCCAAAAAGGAAGGGAACAGGAGTTAATTAATATTTTCCATCGTTGGGGACTCCATGCAGTAGTTGCAGGAACAGTCCTCGAAGAACCTATTGTAAGAATTTTATTTCAAGGAGAAATTGCTGCTGAAATTCCTGCTAATGCCTTAGCTGATAATACGCCTATTTATCATCGAGAATTATTAGAAACTCCTCCAGAATATGCCCAGAAAGCTTGGCAATGGACTACTGAAAGTTTGCCAGATTGTACAAAAGATGGGATAGAGATTAAAGGTCAATTTAAAACTTGGAATCAAATACTTTTATTATTATTAGATATCCCCACCATTGCCTCAAAAAAATGGGTTTATCGTCAATATGATCACCAAGTTCAAAATAATACTGTAATCTTGCCTGGTGGGGCTGACGCTGCGGTTATTCGGGTTCGTCCTATTGCCGCTAAACCAGATACCTGTAAAATTGGGGTGGCTGCTACTACTGATTGTAATTCCCTTTATGTTTATCTTGACCCCTATGAAGGAGCAAAAGCTGCTGTAGCTGAAGCTGCTAGAAATTTGAGTTGTGTGGGGGCTGAACCTTTAGCTATTACCGATAATCTCAATTTTGGCAGCCCTGAAAATCCTACAGGTTATTGGCAATTAGCTTTAGCTTGTCAAGGTATTTCTGAAGCTTGTCGAGAATTAAATACTCCTGTTACTGGCGGCAATGTTTCCCTTTATAATGAAACAGTTGATTCTGGGGGAAATCCTCAAGCAATTTATCCAACTCCAGTGATAGGAATGGTAGGATTAATTCCCGATATTACTAAAATTTGTGGTCAAGGATGGCAAAATGTTGGGGATTTAATTTATATTTTAGGCATAGATAATCAACCAACCTTGGGAGGATCACAATATTTAGCTAGTCTTCATGGAATAATAGCAGGAAAACCTCCTCAAGTTAATTTTCATCATGAACGGTTGATTCAAAAAGTATGTCGCTATGGAATTCGTCAAGGTTGGATAAAATCCGCTCATGATTGTGCAGAAGGAGGATTAAGTGTTGCTTTAACCGAATGTTGTATTAGTGGACAATTGGGAGCAAAAATTGATTTAGGGATAGAAGATAAAAAACGTTTTGATGAGTTATTATTTGGAGAAATAAACAGTCAGATTATTATTTCTATTAGTCCTGAAAATCAAAATACTTGGGAAACTTATTTAACCCAAGAATTAACAAAAAATTGGCAAAAAATTGGTCAAGTTACTTCTGATAATTTGACAATCACTTTAAATAGTTTTTCGTTCATTAGTTTGGAGGTTAAACAAGTAATTGAAACTTGGTCAAACGCCATTAAAAGAAGGATAATCTAATCTACACTTTCTCGATTTTAGGAGAGATTATTTCTGGTTGATTAGGTTGACTTATTAATTATTTAAAATCAGGCAAATCAACCAGAAAAACGGCATTATTAGCACCAAAATTATTCCTAAGTAAAAATACAGTTAATTTAAAGCTAGTTACTCAAATTCATAGTTGCTAACATAGTGGCTACTCAAATTGATAGTTGCTAACATAAAAGTGCCTTGCTGTTTAGAGGAAAACTGCGATCGCCAACATAATAAAATCAGAATAATTGATCATCCTAATCAAACTTTTAGATGAAATTCCTGATAAGATTAGGTTAAAGAATTGTTAAAAATTAGTTACCATAGTTAATTTTCCTCGATTTTACCGAAAAAGTCCTATATCCTCAGTTTCAGGAGCAAAAAATTACCCATGATTTCTCAAGATCAGATCTTCGACTCTAACCAGACCTTAACTGAAACCGTTGATAGTTTCTCTCCACCCATTGATAAACCCGAAGAAGCTTGTGGAGTCTTTGGAATTTATGCTCCCGAAAAAGTAGTCTCCAAACTAGCCTATTTCGGATTATACGCCCTGCAACACCGAGGACAAGAATCAGCCGGAATTGCTACTTTAGAAGGGGAAAAAATACATTGTCACAAAGACATGGGGTTAGTTTCTCAAGTCTTTAAAGAATCAATTTTAAGCCAATTAACTGGCCAAACAGCTATTGGCCACACCCGTTACTCAACTACAGGTTCTAGTCACAAAGCCAATGCTCAACCTGCTGTCCTTCACACTCGCTTGGGCTATTTAGCTTTAGCACATAATGGCAATCTTGTCAATACTATAGAATTACGCAAAACCTTAGAACAACGAGGAGGCGATTTTAACACTACCACCGATTCGGAAATGATTGCCATAGCGATCGCTCAAGAAGTCGATAGGGGCAAAGATTGGCTAGAAGCTGCCATCAGTGCCTTTAAACTCTGTTCTGGGGCCTACAGTTTAGCCATTGGTACACCAGCAGGATTAATGGGGGTACGAGACCCCAATGGAATTCGCCCCCTAGTAATTGGGGTTCTAGAAGGTAATCCCATCCGCTATGTCCTGGCTTCAGAAACCTGTGCTTTAGATATCATTGGTGCAGAATACTTACGAGATGTCGAACCAGGAGAATTAGTTTGGATCACAGAAAGTGGGTTATCTTCCTTGCACTGGGCCGGTGAACCAGAAAGGAAGTTATGTATTTTTGAAATGATTTATTTTTCCCGCCCCGACAGTTTAATGCACGATGAAACCCTGTATAGTTATCGAGTTCGTTTAGGACAACAACTAGCCCGCGAATCAGTTGTCAAAGCTGATTTAGTGATGGGGGTTCCTGACTCAGGCATTCCAGCAGCCATCGGATTTTCTCAAGTATCGGGTATTCCCTATGGAGAAGGATTGATTAAAAATCGTTATGTGGGACGGACTTTTATTCAACCGACCCAAAAGATGCGAGAATCGGGGATTAAAATGAAGTTAAATCCGCTCAAAGACGTTTTAGAGGGTAAAAGAGTCATTATGGTGGATGATTCTATTGTGAGAGGAACTACTAGCCGTAAAATCGTCAAAGCATTACGAGATGCAGGGGCTAAACAAGTTCATATGCGGATTTCTTCTCCACCTGTTACCCATCCCTGTTTTTATGGCATTGATACCGATAATCAAAATCAATTAATTGCGGCTACACAATCTTTAGAAAAAATTGCCGAACAAATTGGGGTAGATTCCTTAGCTTATTTGAGTTGGAAAGGGATGTTAGAAGTAACAGGAGAAGATCCCAATAGTTTCTGTTCTGCCTGTTTTACAGGAGATTATCCCGTTGCTATTCCCGAACAAATTAAACGCTCTAAATTGATTTTAGAAGAAGCAAAATTGTCCTAAGCTGAATCGATTATAGCAGTCATCATAACTCGTGAGGTATAGAAGTTGATGGCTCACGGGATGACAACAAGCTTAAAATTAAGGCAGGGTTTAGGGTATGGGGAGTAGGGAGCTTCGGAAATGCTGAAAATTTTCGGTATTTTATCTTTGTGTAGCTTACTGTTGCTTGCATCTTCAGAAAATTCGCGTCACAATTAAAGAGTGTATTTGCCATCATTTTTTGAAGATAATCTGAAGAATGACCTCTGTTAAACTAGAATCTTCCCCATCACTTTTGAACCCCACTTTAACCTGTGATCTTGTTATCGTAGGAGGAGGAATTGTCGGTGCAACCTTAGCAACTGCCCTCAAAGATTCTGGGTTAAACGTTACTATTATTGAAGCACAATCACAACCCAAAGCTGCCAGCAAACCCCAAGCTTATGCTCTCTCACTGTTGTCTGGAAGGATTTTTGATTCAATTGGGGTCTGGGAGAAAATACTGCCCCAGATAGGCAAATTTCGCTCCATTCGTCTTTCAGATGCTGATCATCAAGGGATAGTTAATTTCCAACCCAGTGACCTAGGAACCGATTATTTAGGCTATGTTGCAGAACATCGGGTCATTTTGCAAGCTCTACAAAATGCGATCGCCCAATCTCCTCAAATTCAATGGTTATGTCCTGCTGAAGTAATAGCAGTAGACTATCAAGAGACAGAAGCGATATTAACCGTTAAAACTGCCGAAAAATTACAGCAAATCCGTAGTAAATTAGTCATTGGTGCTGATGGAGCGCGATCGCCTATTCGTTCAGCAGCAGGCATTAAAACCCAAGGTTGGAAATATTGGCAATCTTGCGTTGCTTTTACCGTTAAACACCATGCTCCGAGCAATGATATCGCCTTTGAACGGTTTTGGTATTCGGGACCCATGGGAATTTTACCCCTCCGTGATAATCGTTGTCAGATCGTTTGGACTGCACCCCACAGTCAAGCAAAAGCGATAAAAGAATTAGATGAAAAAGAATTTTTAGCCCAGTTATACGAACGAACAGGAGGAGTTTTAGGGGAATTAGAATTGGTCAGCGATCGCTTTTTGTTTCCTGTCCAATTAATGCAAAGTCAAAGATATACTAATTCTAGATTGGCTTTAGTGGGAGATGCTGCCCATTGTTGCCATCCTTTGGGTGGACAGGGTTTAAACCTTGGTATTAGGGATGGGGCAGCTTTGGCTGAAATATTGCAAAAAGCTCATCAAAAAGGGGAAGATATCGGAAATTTAGCTGTTTTAAAACGCTATGAAAGCTGGCGCAAACCAGAAAATTGGATAATTTTAGGCTTTACTGACTTTTTAGATCGTCTATTTTCTAATAATTGGTTACCTTTAATGATCGTGCGTCGTTTTGGATTATGGTTACTCCGTAGTATTCCTTTAGTTAAAAAACTTTCTCTGCAATTAATGACAGGATTACTCGGGAAAAAACCAACATTAGCCCAAAATTAGTTCAAGGGAAAAATGATTACAACTCTTAAACTAAAACCAGCGATCGCCATCAGCGAAGATCAGTTTTATACCCTCTGTCGGCAAAATCCTGACCTAAAATTTGAGCGTACCCCCAATGGAGACTTAGTGATTATGCCTCCCACAGGTGGAGAAACAGGGAGAAAAAACGCCGAACTGATGGCAGATTTCATTTTCTGGAATCGTCAAGCTAAACTGGGGGTGATTTTTGATTCTTCTACTTGTTTTCGACTACCCCAAGGAAGCGATCGCTCTCCTGATATTTCTTGGGTAAAAAAAGAACGTTGGGACAAGCTTAAATCTGAAGAAAAAGAGAAATTTCCGCCTTTGTGTCCTGATTTTGTGTTGGAACTACTTTCTCCGAGTGATAATCTTCCTCAGGCTCAAGCTAAAATGCGCGAATACCTCTGCAATGGGGTAAAATTGGGTTGGTTAATTATTCCTCAAACTCAACAAATAGAAATTTATCGTCAAGATCAACCTGTCCAAATATTGCAATCTCCCCTAGAACTATCTGGAGAAACAATACTACCTCAATTCACCCTTAATTTAGCTTGGTTGTGGCATTAAAATGAAATCAGAAGTTAGAAGTTTCAAATTCTAATTTTTTAGTTGAGGCATTTCTTTAGCAAATCCTAATTAATGCCAGTAATATGTTTGAGAATGGTATCTAATTTTTGATTAATCTCATCTCGAAATTTATCAAAATCTAAATAAAGACGATCAATTTTATCCTCAAGATGATCAATCTCCTGGTAAACTCGATCAAAACCTCGATTCAATTCTCTACCTGTTATTTGAGTATCTTCGAGACGTTCAATTCTTCGATTAAGACTTCTTAATTGACGATCTATCTCATAATCTCTTTCATTTGGTTCTTGATCTTCTACCATAGTTACAAAATGTTTAAGAACATTGTCTATACTTCAATTATACATTTTAGTTGAAAAAATCCCAACTGGTGAACTTCAGGTTATGCAACCATAAGTTGATCAAGCTGTATTTTGCATTGCTGAAAAATATAATTAACTGCTGCAAAAAGAGAGTCTAAATTATAAATTGTGTAGGGAATAACTTGTTGAATAAAATGTTGAGATTCCAATTTGCCAAATTGCCATATTTTTCCATTAGAAACAATGCCAAATACGGTTATTTTGGAAACTTCATTTAACCGCTTTGCAGCTACCATTTCTGCTAAACATTGCCCCCATCCTTCATCAAATTTGTCTTGTTTAGCTTCAACTAATAAAAAATAAGGCTGATCAAAGACTACTTTACCTAGGGGAGAACGTTGGGCTAAAATATATTCGGGGAAACCAGAAAGATTATCATCATAAGTTAATGCTTGATGACTCCATAAGGTGAATTTTTGACAATAGCATTTCCAAACTTCTTTGAGAATGGGATAAATTAAATTTTCGCAAATGGCATATTCTGAATTATCCACAATTCCTTCTTGCATAACGAATTTTAAGTCTTCTCGGAAATAGTTAGGAATCTTAAAAGGAACTTCTACAATAAAATTTGATTCCCTATAGATAACTTGAAATTCTTGGATAACTTTACCAATATTTTTATAATTACTGAATGACATTTTGATTTCCTCTGGTATTTTTCCAATCTTCTAATGCAGCAATAATAAAAGTGGCAGCAGGATGATCTAAAAATGAGTCTAATGCTTGAATACTTCCTGTTTTTAAAGCACTTAATATTCTTTGAGTTTGATTTAATTGAGGATTATTATTAATTTCTTCAACAATTTTATTGGCAATGGCAACTTTTCCATTAAAAGTATTTGTATCATAAGTTGTTTCTAATTGTTTTAATAGGTTTTGAATTTCTGCTGCTGCTTGGGCTAAATTTTGCTTTTCTGCTTCATTATATTCACCAGCAACTATTACATCATCTTTGATTTCTCCTCCACTGATGTGACCTATTCCTATTTTGCCACTTTGTTGATAGATGTTTCCTTCTGGTTTCATAAAGGTATCTCCTTCTAGATTAATAACAATATTCTTGTTGTATTTTGATTCTAACTCATCCTGGCTTTTTTGTGAATTTTCACGGTTAAATTGCTCTCTTTTAAAAGTACGGTAAATCAAACCCTGAACATTAACATCCTGATAAGGAGGTTTGCCACATTCGATAGTATCTTTTTGATTAGCAATTCGTTCTCTTAGTTTATTATATTCATAAAAATGAGGATTTTGACTATTTTTGCATGTCTAACAATTACAAGGAATTAATTTACTACATTTCAACCGTTTATAAACATTATGTATTTTATCAATTTCATGGGTAACTATAGTCATTAAATCTCGTTTATTTTGACCAAAAACTCTAATTTTAATCTCCCTTTTATCATAATTTTTGATAACTTCTGCTTTGGTTTGATCTTTATTGAGAAGTACCCCACTTTTCCAAACGTATTTTTGTTGTTCTATATCTTTGTGCATCACTACAATAAATTGGGTAATAATTCCTTTGGGCATAAATTCATAGGTGTAGCGTAAAATTAAGTTATTATTGTTATCCCATAATTGACTATAATCTGGTTGGTTATTACTTAATAATTGTGGGGCAATATAGGTGTGTTTTTGTCCAGGTATTTCATAGCAAAGTTTAAAATTTACCATCAGTTGCAGAAGTTCATCGCGCATCTCCATATATTCATCTTCATCCCAAATATTAGCTAAATCATTTTTAGTGAATTTCCCTTTATTATTGACAACTGTTGTATTATCTAAAACTCGATAAACAGCAGCAGTTCCCCATTCTGGTTTGAGAATAACAGTTTTATTTAATAAGGGGTCTTCTTGGAAATGTAAACAAACTCCTAAATCATGTAAATACCCACTTAATTGTAATTTATCTTCTCGTTTTTTAAAGCCATTTTCTTGACAAATATCTAGATATTGTTGAAGACTAATATAATTACGGTGATCTTTTTCTAAGACTTCTCGTACTCTTTTCCAGGTTTTGGGAAGGACATCACCTACATGGTCAAGATTGCTAATATAATGTTCTATTTTATTTAATATTTGGGGTAAACCACGCTTGGTTAATAGGTTGGTTGCTAAGGTTTCTTTTAAGTTGTTAAATCTTCCCCTTAAGGCATTTTCATTAATTTCTTTTTGTCTATCTTGTCTCTCATTTTTAATAATTAAGACGGGACTATCTTCGGTGAGAAGTTCTACGATATTTAACCAGTAATGACAATTGTCGTCTTCTTTACGACTATCAAGAACTAAGGTATAAAGGGAACGCTTGGTGAGGAAAAATTGATGGGTTTCTTTGTAAATTTCTTGTCCTCCAAAGTCCCAAATATTTACTCTAAAGTTTTGTCCATTTTTGAGGGGAAAGTTGTACTGAATAACATCAATTCCTTTAGTAGAATCTTCTTCTTGTAGTTGATAGTCTGAGTCTTGTATTTTTTTTGCTAAGGTGGTTTTTCCTGCACCTGGTTCACCAACTATTAATAATTTTGCTTCATAAAGATAGTCTTTTCCTTCTTGTTCGAGTTGTTGAAAGTATTCTTTAATTGTGTCAATTCCTTTTCTACACACTTCCATTGGAGGAGTTTCTAATGGGTTAGAACTTAAGGCTATTTTTCTGAGTTTAGGTAATTTAGCAATAGATTCTGGTAAATATTTTATTTGATTTTTAGGAAAAGATAACTCTCTTAAGTTTTTTAATTCACCCATAGTATTTGGTAAAGAAGATAGTAAATTATTGCTTAAAATAAATATTTCTAAATTGATGATTTGACTTATGTTATCAGGAATAATGGTTAATTTATTATGCAGTAAATCAAGGTAGTTTAAATTAGTCAACTGTCCGATAGATCCAGGGATTTTTGCTATTTGATTACCTCGTAAATCAAGTGTTGCTAAATTAGTTAACTGCCCGATAGATTCAGGTAGTTCTATTATTTGATTACCCCATAAATTGAGTTCAGTTAAATTAGTCAACTGTCCGATAGATTTAGGTAGTTCTGTGATTTGATTCTGTCGTAAACTAAGTTTAGTTAAATAAGTTAATCTTTCCATAGATTCAGGCAGTTCTTTTATTCGATTATTCCATAAATTGACTTCAGTTAAATGAGTCAACTTTTCCAGAGATTCAGGTAGTTTTGTTATTTGATTATTAGATAAATTAAGTTTAGTTAAATTAGTTAAATTTCCCAGGAATTTAGTCAATTCTACTATTTGATTACCTCGTAAATCAAGTGTTGCTAAATTAGTTAATTGCCCCAAGGATTTAGGGACTTTTATTAATTTACTACGAGATAAATCAAGTGTAGTTAAATTTTTCTCTTTAGCTTTTTTTATTTTGGCGATTACATCAGGTGGAACATCACTCATAAGGCATAAATTAAATCATTTAATACAGGTTCTCGTAAATGTTCTTTTAGGGAATATTGAGTTCCTAAATCAACAGAATATTGCAGAATCTCTTCCCAATAATATTGGACTTGCAACAATTGAAACAAGCCACCTTAGTAGGGTGGGCAAATTTTAATCATTTAACATTTTTACCTCAAATCCTATCCTTTTGCCCACTCTACAAAAGCTAACCGAAGAGAGTGTTTGTAAATAAAACATTAATTAGTAGCCTGACATATCTAAAATGATGGGTTACGACGGATTGTTAAATTCAAGTCCTAGCAAAGATTATGGCCGTCTAACCCGTCCTACGCTAATGGCGCATTTTAGGGGACAATGAATAGAGAATCCCTAATAGAGGAATTATTATGGCGATCGCTAATTCAGAAATTGACATTGCTAGTTATATCGATCATGCTGTACTCAATCCTACCGCGATCGCCCCAGAGATTGAACAATATTGTCAACAAGCCGATCAATATGGCTTTCCCACGGTCTGTGTTTATCCCTGCGCAGTCAGTCAAGCAGTAGAATTACTCAAAGATAAACCCCCTCAAGTTTGCGTTGTAATTGGCTTTCCCACAGGGGCCACCACCTCAGCAGTCAAACTCTATGAAGCGCAAGAAGCAGTGGAAAATGGGGCAACAGAATTCGATGTGATGATCAACTTGGGTTGGTTAAAAGAAGGACGTTCCGAAGCCATTTATCAAGAAATAGCAGCCATTTGTGAGGAAACCCAACAAACCATTAAAGTCATCTTAGAAACCAATTTACTGACGGATACTGAAAAACGACTCGCTGCTGAAATTTGTATGGATGCAGGGGCCGCCTATCTCAAAACCAGTAGCGGATGGTTTGGAGGGGCAACAGTGGAAGATGTGCGTTATCTTAAACAAATATCAAAAGGAAGGGTTGGAATTAAAGCCTCTGGGGGTATTAAGACTATAGAACAAGCCTTAGATTTGATTGAAGCAGGGGCAACTCGTCTCGGAACCTCTCGCGGTGTGGACTTGGTAAAACAACAAAATCTCAATTATGAATGATATCAAAAATTTTGAGGACAACTCTAAACTCTGAACCCTGAACTCTGAACCCTGAACTTCAATGAGTGGAACTTATAAAGCAACAGGCATTATATTGAAAGGAATGCCCCTAGGAGAAGCTGATCGCTTAGTCACTATTCTCTCACCAGAATGGGGATTAATTCGCGCAGTTGTCCCCGGGGCCAGAAAACTTAAATCTCGACTAAGGGGACGCAGTGAATTATTTGTAGTCAATGATTTATTGATTGCCAAAGGGCGATCGCTTGATAAAATCACCCAAGCAGATACCCTAGAATCTTACCCCAAATTAAGCCAAGATTTAGGTAAATTAGCATCAGGTCAATATTTAGCGGAATTAGTTCTGTGTTTAGCCCTGAGTGAACAACCCCAGGGGGAACTGTATCAACTCCTCAACGAACATTTAAACCGTTTACAAGATATCGTATCAGGACAAAGTTTACATAGCCATTTAGCCCAAGCAGTCTTTCATCTGTTGGCCATCGCCGGTATTGGCCCCCAAGTTCATAGCTGCTGTCTAACTCAAGAAACCCTGGCTATTAATTTTAGTGAACCCCGTTGGCGAGTCGGTTTTAGTTTTGAAGCAGGAGGACTGATCAAATTAACTGATCAACAACCCTCCAAAAAACCCTTACCCAAAATTAATCAACAATTAGGGGCTGTAGAATTAAGTTTATTGCAACATCTGGGATCTTCTACCCTTCCCCAACCCCGCCAAATTTTACCCCCAGAGTCCCTCAACGATTTTGTATCCGTAGCTTGGGTAAGAATAGAACTATTACTCAGAAACTATGCCCAATATCAATTAGGACATTCTTTTAGGTCGGCCGAATTAGTCGATACTTTATCTGGGTTGGAGTTTTAAGGTTTAATGAAAATTGTGCCTTCTCTAATCACAATAACCATTAAGACAAATGGCCGTTTCTAACCCTGAACCCAAACCCTCAGTACCAAACAATGTGGAGGAAACTCCCACCCAAGACTTACCCGTACCTATGGATCGCCAAAACCCCTCTAAAAAACTAATCAGCCAAGGATTTAGGCCAGTTCTGCAAAATACCCGCTTTTTGACCCTTTGGGTGGGACAAATTTTCTCCCAACTGGCCGATAAAGTCTATCTGGTGTTAATGATTGCTTTGATTGCAGGGCATTTTCAAGGAGAAAATCAACCCATTAGTGGTTGGGTATCTGCCATTATGATTGCTTTTACTATCCCTGCGGTATTATTCGGTTCTTTAGCCGGAGTTTATGTTGATCGCTGGCCCAAAAAAGGAGTTTTAGTGATCTCTAATTTGGTTCGTGGGGTCTTGGTGTTTGTGATCCCGCCTTTAATTTGGTTATCTCAGGATTACACTTTGGCTTTACCTGTTCATTGGTTACCCCTTTGGTTGCGACAATGGCAATCCCAAGTTCAAGATACTTTTTTTCTACCATTAGGTTTTATCATCATTTTTGTCTTAACCTTTATCGATTCTACTATTACCCAATTTTTTGCCCCAGCCGAACAGGTTACTATTCCTTTAATTGTTAAGCGCAATCATCTTCTATCGGCTAATTCTTTGTTTACCACAACCATGATGGCGATGACTATTATTGGGTTTGCTATTGGTCAACCTTTACTAGAATTAGCAGCAACTTTAGCTAAATCAGTGGGATTTTCTTGGGAAGAAGGTCAATCTTCGGTGGTGGCAATATCCTATCTTATAGCAGGTCTTATTCTATTGTTCTTAAAAACAGGGGAAAAACGGGAACACTATCAAAAAGAAAGACCTCATATTTTCGAGGATATCCGTGATGGTATTAATTATCTAAAGGATAATTTTCGAGTCCGTAATGCTTTAATTCAATTAGTCATTCTCTTTTCTATTTTTGCAGCTTTGTCTGTCTTAGCCGTAAGAATGGCAGAAACTATCCCTGGAATGAAAGCAGAACAATTTGGCTTTTTGCTGGCATCTGGAGGCTTGGGGATGGCTTTAGGGGCAGGATTTTTAGGCAATTGGGGACAGAAGTTCCGTAATAATCAATTGGGGTTGTGGGGATCTTTGGGAATGGCATTATCATTATTGGGTTTATCTTTATCTATTTTCAGTCTTTGGTTAACTCTTTTGATGACCACTTTCTTAGGATTATTTGGGGCTTTTGTTGGGGTTCCTATGCAAACCACAATTCAAGCAGAAACCCCCATAGATATGCGAGGTAAGGTATTTGGATTACAAAATAATGCGGTTAATATTGCTTTATCTTTGCCTCTTGCTTTAGCGGGTATTGCAGAAACTTTATTTGGTTTAAAACCCGTTTTAATTTCCTTAGCAGTATTGGCTATTATTGGCGGAATGTTAACTCGATATATTGGAAAAGTTTAGCAATCAATCCGATTTGGAAAATCTATTGACACTCCACTGCCCTTATGGCGAGTGGATTCTTAAGAGATAAAAATCCTTAAAGGGTTAGCCAAAAACCCACTAGACACTCGCTCAAAATTGAGTCTGTGTTTACTTTTTACCAAAATGTTAGCACTGCCGTTTATGTCACTTGAAACAAAATGCTTATCTTTTGTCCGATACAAACCCCGTTTAATTCTTTTGCCAGAAAACTTATATTTACTAGGGTTATCGGCATTGTAAATAGGGATCTCATCTTGGTCGTAAAAACTAGCTTTAGACGAGTAAGATTCTTCTTGTTCAAGGTATTCAATCCCATAGCGAGAACACAAAGCTTTGAGCTTTTGTCTCAGTTGCCAGAAAGGAATTTGAACAAAGTTCTGGTTATTAGAACGTCCGATATTAATCTCTTGTTTGATGCCAGGATTATACCCGACTACGAGCTTGCCAATTTGATAGGTCAAACAATGGTTAATTACTATTCGGGTTGTTTTGTTCAAATAATCTCGAACACGGTCATTACGCCATTGATAAAGTCTAGCCTGTTGGTTAGTAAAGCTTTGAATACCTTGTTTATCTTTAAAAGATTGCAGTTCGGCATTGCGTTTGTTATACCACTGATTTATGCTTTTAAGTCTTTTCCCATCAATCAAAAATTGATGCCCTTCAGTGTCAAAACAAGCAGCAAGATTGTCAACCCCCAAGTCAATAGCAATAGCTTGATCACGAGTGACAGATGTCTCTATTTTTTCATCCTCATAAATATACTCGATCTCAAACCAGCGAGCCGAGTATTTTGGATGTATTCGTACCTCCTTAATATTCTTATCATTAAGTCTTTCAGGGAGTTGAATTTTAACTTCACCATATTCCTTCTTAAATTGTTGAGACATGGGAATTTTAAAGCTCCCATTCTTGACTTTAATTCTCGGAATAATCAAGGGGAAATATCCATCTTTAGGCAAGTATTTAGGAAGTTGTGGTTTTTGATCACATCGTCCTATACTAATAGCCTTAAGCAAACCCAGGAAAGATCTCATGCTTCGATCTACTACCTTCATGGTCTGTTGAGCAATATCGGTATTAAGCATCCGATAGTTTTCATTAGACTTGCAAATATGGTAGTTAGATTCGTAAGTCAAGCGTTTTCTTTCAGCAAAGAAATACTGCCTACATTCGTACAACGCCACATTAAAAAGATTCTTGCTCAAACGACACAAAGTAGTCAATTCGATTTTAGATTTTAGATTTTGGATTTTGGATTTTCCCCTGCTTGAAAGACAGGGGCTTGCAGATTTTAGATTTTGGATTTTAGATTAATGATTTTACGATTTTTAAATTTTGGATTTTCCCCTGCTTGAAAGACAGGGGCTTGTTTTTAATCCAAAATCGGCAATCCAAAATCCAAAATGGTTTTATGACCACAAACAGATAAGTTAGTGCTTTAATTGAGTTAGAACAATTAATTCATCCCCAATCATAATCAGGAGTCGCCTATCGAAACTATCTATGGCAATCTACAAGGTTTAAAACCCAGCCAACTCAAGGAACTTCAAAAACTATACCATCAAAGACTCAGAAGTGATCGTTTCACTTCTCCTGAATTTGCTCAAAGGTTGGCAGCTATCAGTAACGACATTAATCAAGCGATCTGCGCTTATGTTAACCGTCGCGGTCAAGTCATTCGTGTGGGGGTAGGAACCCCAAGACAAACTCAAATTCCTGCCTTAGAGTTGCCTCGCTATGGAGCAGAAAGGCTTTGTGGCATTCGTTGTATCACAACAAAATTAAAACCTGAAGCTCCGAAAGAATCTAGCTTAACTGCCATGGTTCTTCAAAGACTCGATGCCTTAGTGGTATTAATCTTAACAGGGGAAGGCAAAATGCGGCGAGGCGGTGGAGCAACAGGATATATCAAGGAATCTTATATAGCTCATCTTTTACCAGCCTCAGATTTAAACCCAAACCAGCAATACTACTGGACTGTTTCACCCCCCATGAGTTTAGAAACCTTGACAGAACAAGATTTTTTGAACTTAGTAGAAGGCCTAGAAGCAGAATTTCGTCGCGAGTACGTTGCCCAACAAGTCGATAGTGAACACGAAAGGGTGATTGTCGTCGGGTTACAAATCCAATCTGTAAGCGATCGCCAATTTGAAGAGGGACTGACCGAAGTAAGACGATTGGTGGAAACCGCAGGAGGAGAAGTTCTCGAAACCCTCAGACAAAAACGGCCCAGCCCCCATCCCCAAACCGTAGTAGGTTCAGGGAAAGTAGAAGATATTGCCCTGCGAGTTCAGACTTTAGGGGCCAACCTTGTGGTCTTTGATCGGGACTTGTTTCCAGCCCAAGTCCGTAATTTAGAGACTCAATTGGGAGTTCGTGTAGTTGATCGCACCGAAATTATCCTCGATATCTTTGCTCAAAGAGCCCAGTCTCGAGCTGGTAAATTACAAGTAGAGTTAGCTCAATTAGAATATATGCTACCTCGCTTGATTGGACGAGGCCAAGCTATGTCTCGTCTTGGAGGAGGGATCGGAACCCGTGGACCAGGAGAAACTAAACTAGAAACAGAACGTCGAGCCATTGGACGGCGGATTTCCCGTTTACAGCAAGAAGTCAATCAATTGCAAGCTCATCGTTCTCGTTTGCGTAACCAAAGACAACAACAGGAAGTTCCGACCGTCGCCATGGTAGGATACACTAACGCTGGAAAGTCTACTCTGATTAATGCCCTCACTAAGGCTGAAGTTTATACCGCCGATCAATTATTTGCCACCCTCGATCCCACGACTCGTCGCCTTCAATTAGTAAATCCTGTGACAAGTCAATCAACAACGATTTTATTAACCGATACCGTAGGATTTATACACGAACTTCCCCCCTCTTTGATGGATGCTTTTCGGGCAACTTTAGAAGAAGTCACAGAAGCTGATGCTCTTTTGCACGTTGTTGACCTATCCCATCAAGCTTGGGAACATCAGATTGAGTCTGTAATCAATATTTTGGAGGAAATGTCTTTAACCCCAGAATTGGTATTATTGGCTTTCAACAAAATTGATCATGTCGATGGTGTAACCCTTGAACGAGCCAAAGTGAAATATCCCCAAGCTGTGTTTATTTCGGCTCAAGAAGGATTTGGACTCGAAACCTTACAACAAAAATTAGGACAATTGGTTCAGCTGATTAGTAGGGACGACCATTGGCAAACAATCAAGCCAATTAGAGTTAGAATGATAAGATAGCGACGGTTGCATAATAGTTAGTGCTTCTGACCCCTAGGGAGGGGAAACCCCAACTCTTAGGTGCTTCGTTTGATTTAACTCAAGGCTTTTCGTTTGTAGCCTATAATTTTTAGTAGCTGAACTTTAGATTAATTCCCTAAATCTTTTCACCGTTTTCAAGGATCTAACAAATGCTAAAGAATCTCAAGCTGGGAGCAAAACTAAATATTCTCTTGGTTGCAATTTTTTTCTTAATTCTTATTATTAGTGGTGGGTTTCTCTCTGTTATTTTAGAGCGAAATGTTGAACGAACAGTAACAGATAAGGCTTTAGTTTTAATTGAGACCATGGGAGCTATTCGTGAATATACCAGTACTCAAATTAATCCTGAGTTAGCTTCTCGTTTGGAAACTGAAGATCAATTTTTACCCCAAACCGTTCCTGGTTATGCAGCTCGTGAAGTATTTGAAGGATTAAGAGATCAACCAGAATATCGTAATTTTTTCTATAAAGAGGCAACCTTAAATCCTACTAATTTAAGAGATAAAGCTGATTCATTTGAAGCTGAAATTGTGAACAAATTCCGCGACAATCCCGATCTTAGGCAAAAAAGCGGGTTTCGTCGTGATTTGCCTGGAGAGGATATTTTTTATATTGCTCGTCCCATTTCTATTAATAAAAAAAGCTGTTTGCGTTGTCACAGTACACCTGAAGCAGCTCCCAAAAGTCAATTAGCTACCTATGGTAGTGAAAATGGATTTGGCTGGAAATTAAATGAAATTGTTGGTGTTCAGATGATTTCAGTGCCAGCAAGTCGAGTTTTCAAAACTGCTCGACAACTCCAGATCAATGTTCTAGTTATTCTAGGTGGTTTTTTATTTTTAGCAATGATTTTGATCAACTTCTTCTTGAAAATTACCATCACTCAACCCATTAAAAAAATGGCTCAGTTAGCACAGAAAATCAGTACAGGAGATTTATCTAGAGAATTTGAACATGATGCTAATGATGAAGTAGGAATGTTAGCTGCTTCATTAAATCGAATGAAGGTTAGTCTAGAAATTGCCATGAATATGTTAAATTCTGAAACTGATTAATTTAAGAATATACAAAGGACAATTTTCAGAAGTTGTTTTCTTTAGACAACTTTTTATTGAAGCAAGGTTTGGTATTCTGTCTTCATTGGTGATAAGTATTTCTCTAGGGTATTTGTTAGCAAAAGTTCTACAAATACATTGCGGACACCAATAACTCTGGGGATACTCAATACTGCTCGGTTAAGCTCAAAACCCTAGTTGAGACTGCAAGGGAG
>DLXW01000311.1:849-2123 GCA_003448685.1 Cyanothece sp. UBA12306 | reverse complement strand
CGGAGCACCGGAGCGGGGGAGAAAACCGAAAATCCCTCTCCGAAGCTCCGGTCTCCGAAGCTCCTCTGCTTGCTTTAAAGACAATTCAAAATCCTTAACCGAGTAGTATTGTGGTGTGTTCAAATCAACCATCAACCAAATTTAATCTCTAAAGCTTTTTGAGCTTGTTCTCGATCATCAAAATGAATTTTTTCAGTCCCTAAAATTTGATAATCTTCATGACCTTTTCCTGCAATTAAGACCCCATCTCCAGATTGAGTCTGTTGAATTGCTTGTTCAATGGCCAAGGCGCGATCGCTAATCACAATAGGTTTCACTCTCTCAGAAATACCCTCTAAAATGTCGTCTAAAATTCGCTGGGGATCTTCTGTTCGGGGATTATCAGAAGTTACAACCAATATATCGGCTAAATTAGCAGCAATCTGACCCATTAATGGTCTTTTGCTGCGATCGCGATCGCCTCCACAACCAAAAACACAGATCATCCGACCCTGAATAAAAGGACGGGAAGCTTTGAGCAAATTTTCTAGACTATCAGGAGTATGAGCATAATCAACAATCACACTAATATCCTGTTTTTCGCTAATTTGAACCCGTTCCATACGTCCAGGAACTCCCATAAACTGAGGCAATTGACTAATCACTACCTTTAAATCTAACCCAAAATGTAGGACAGTGGCTACGGCAGCCAAGAGATTAGATAAATTAAATTGGCCTATTAATGGCGAACTAAAGGGCACCATTCCCTGGGGAGTTTGTAAATTTCCTGTTACTCCTGTTGCTTGATAAATCAGATCGCTTGTATAAAAATCAGCAGAAGGATCATTAACGCTATAACTCCAAACCCTTTTAGAATCTAACCCTTCAATTAACCTTTTTCCATAGGGATCATCTAGGTTAATAATTGCTCGTTCTTCTAGATATTCTCGGCTAAATAACAAACTTTTAGCCAAAAAATAATCTTCCATATTGCCATGGTAGTCTAGGTGATCCTGAGTCAAATTAGTAAACACTGCCACATTAAATTGACAACCCTTAACCCGTCCTTGGTCCAAAGCATGGGAACTAACTTCCATGACACAATATTGATTATCAGCTTTAACTGCTTGAGCTAGTTGCTCCTGTAATTGGTGTGCAAAAGGAGTGGTATAGGTAGCAGTTTTTGCAAATCCTGGCCAACGGGTATATAAAGTTCCTAATAGAGCAGTAGGATATGTTACTTGATTGAGGAAAAATTCAATTAAGTGGGTTGTGGTGGTTTTGCCATTGGTTCC
>DLXW01000311.1:0-672 GCA_003448685.1 Cyanothece sp. UBA12306 | reverse complement strand
TGGTGGTTTTGCCATTGGTTCCCGTAACCCCAATCATTTTTAACTGTTGACTAGGATAGTTATAAAAAGCTGTGGCCAATTGAGCTAATACTGTGCTCATATCTTCAACAGTAATAACACAACTAGCAGAGGTTGGAGGAAATTGAGCAGCCGCTTCAGGGCTAATGATCGCGGCGATCGCTCCAGACTCTAGGGCACTTTGCCAAAATTGACCACCATCAACTTGAGTTCCTGGCATTCCGATAAATACATCTCCCTGCTGGCAGGAATAGGAATTAGTAGAAATCCCCTTAACCTCGCTATCGAGGGACTGATGGGGGTTAACTTGGCCAATATTAGGAACTTTAGCTAATAAATCCCGTAGCTTTACCATAGTAATCCTTGATTTTAATTAATTGGAGTTTGTTTAATGATCTATTGTTTCGACAGATGTTAACAAAATTACTTCTAAATTTCTTAGGTTGACCTAACGTAAATATAATTCAACTTCCGTCCGCAAAATATGCACGTCATAACGCCATAGATAGTGCTTGTCCTAAACTTAGTAATGCTAATGCTTTAGTTTGCCACAGTTTTGGTTGGGCTGAATCAGATTGTAACAGATGGTCTAATTGAGTGATCGCTTCTTCAAAATGACCAGCTTGAATATTTTTTGACATCCTCCCCGCCGTG
>DLXW01000156.1:6203-7259 GCA_003448685.1 Cyanothece sp. UBA12306 | reverse complement strand
GATAGAGACTTAAATGCAGCCAAAGTATTAGTTAATCAAGCGGTAGGCTATACCGTGTTAGCCTGTGGACAGAGTGCCGCCGACGGTTCTGGTTGAAGCAGGAAGTAAACCTCAATGTGTCATGTTATGTCACGTTGTATCAGTTTTATGTAGCAGCTATTGAAAATGCAAGTTCTTTTTCACGTAATAACAATGGGTGTAAATCTTCATAGCATTAAACTCACCGAGAAAAAATGACTATTGCCAAACCGACATCTTTAACCTTAGAAGAGTTTTTGCTATTACCAGAAACAAAACCACCTCATGAATATATCGATGGCGAAATTATTCAAAAACCCATGCCAAAAACGCGTCATTCTCGACTCCAAAGTAAATTGATTAATGCGATTAATCAGGTTACAGAGTCAAAGAAAATTGCTTATGCGTTTCCTGAATTGCGTTGTACTTTTGGGGGTCGTTCAATTATTCCAGATATTGCGGTATTTTATTGGCAATGTATTGAACTTGATAACAATGGAGAACCCTTAGATAATGTGGTTATCAGTCCTAACTGGGCAATCGAAATTCTTTCCCCTGAGCAAAGTTCCAATCGGGTTACAGGTAATATATTACACTGTCTTAATCATGGGTGTCAGCTTGGTTGGTTGATTGATCCTGATGATTACTCAATTATGATATTTCGACCGCAACAACAACCAGAATTATGTCATGGGGAAGATAAGTTAGCCGTTTTGAAAAATATTGAGTTAGAGTTGATAGCAAAAGAGGTATTTAGTTGGTTAAAAATGACATGAATTTAAAAATTATTTTTAAAAAACTTTTGACTTCTCAATTCTTCTTTTCCGAACTTAGAACAAAACTATAGCAATCAGTAATGAGATATGAGAAAATGAAGAGAAGGATTTAACACTGTTAAATCCCTACAAAGATACCCTTGTAGGGACATAATACTATAGCGTTACGTGTTAAGGTTAGGACATTTATAAAGCTTGAAATTGAGTCATAGCCTAATTCTACATTCTAAATTCGCCCGTTCTTAATTGCGCGTAGCGCTAT
>DLXW01000156.1:0-6005 GCA_003448685.1 Cyanothece sp. UBA12306 | reverse complement strand
AATTGCGCGTAGCGCTATATTATGTCCTAATAGTTCTGGTTTCTCACATATGATTACTGATTGCTATATATTTAGGAATTTACCTTTTGACTTGCTAAAACGCATTTAACGTGCGTTTTAGCTTATTGTCAACCCTCAATATTCTCTTATTTTCTACGCCAAGATACCTTGGGTAAAATCTGTTCTTTATCTACTCGTCCTTTGTATTTAGTGGCAAAATTCATCAAAGAATCTAGTAGAGAATCAGATAATTTGTGAGGTTGTAATCCCAAATCTAATAGATTAGTATTTTTAGCGTTGAAATAGTGTTCTTCTAATTCAACCCGAGGATTTTCTAAGTGATCAATTTCTACATTTAATCCCAAAGAATTACCCGCTTTTTTGACCATGAGGGCTAAATCCCCGACGCTGAATAATTCTGTAAACTGGTTAAAGACTCGGAATTTACCAGCATAAGCAGGATTTTCGATCGCAATTTCGATACAGCGAATAGTATCGCGAATATCTAAAAAGGCTCGAGTTTGTCCGCCTTTACCATAAACCGTCAGTGGATGGCCAATAGCTGCTTGAATACAAAAACGATTCAATGCAGTCCCAAACACCCCATCATAGTCAAGACGGTTGATTAAAAGTTCATCCATCCCTGTTTCATCGGTGAGAACCCCATAAACGACCCCTTGGTTCAAATCTGTCGCCCGTAATCCCCAAATTTTACAAGCAAAATGGATATTATGGCTGTCATGAACCTTACTCAAATGATAGAAGCTACCAGGTTGTTTGGGATAGGGCAAGGTATCTGTGCGTCCATTGTGTTCAATGGTAATATACCCTTCTTCAATATCAATATTTGGGGTTCCATACTCTCCCATCGTCCCCAATTTAACCAAGTGACATTCGGGGAAATCCTCTTTCATAGCGTAGAGAATATTGAGGGTTCCTACTACGTTGTTAACCTGGGTAAAAACTGCGTGTTCACGATCTATCATCGAATAGGGGGCTGATCTTTGTTCCCCAAAGTGAACGATCGCACCTGGTTCAAATTGACGTAGGGCTTGACTTAAAAAACTATAATCCGTAATATCGCCAACAAACAGATCAATATTTTTTCCTGTCAGATCTTTCCAACGTTCGATCCGCTTTTGAATAGGGGCAATGGGAGTTAAAGTATTTACTCCAAGTTGACTATCCCAATCTCGTCGACTTAAATTATCAAGAATTCCAACATCATGTCCTTTGTTGGAAAGATATAACGCAGTTGCCCAACCGCAGTAACCGTCACCGCCAATAACCAGAACTTTCATACTAAGTCAATAAATTATTTTGCCAATTTTCGGTAAATGTACCAGGCCTTAAGATTCTCAAGACCCTTTACTATTGATATTTTGTGCCTATTGACCCTCTCCCTAAAATAGAAGATAGGAAGATTCACAACTAATCCCTTAAGGGATGGTTATTATCTTGTTTTCACAAGTTCCCAGGCTCACTAAGCTAGCCAACATGGGCGTAGTGATCTTTCCTTTATGGCGAGCAAAGCCAAACCATAAACCCTGCCGATTCAGGTGTTGGGCGTAAACTTTCCGAAAGTCCCCCGGTAGGTTTTAAAGTCTTGTACTGACTGGATCTGTTATACCATATTCACGGCCTTTAAAAATATCGAGTCCAGCAATTCTTATTTTAAGATTTGATAACAGTCAATTATTGGGAATTTCCAGCCGCGATCGCTAAACTTGTCCAACCAATCAAAAAAGCGACCCCACCAAGGGGAGTAATCGCCCCTAACCATTTAATTCCTGTTAAACTCAGGATATAAAGACTGCCAGAAAAAATAATAATCCCTAGAATAAATGCCCATCCAGCCACTACCATTGAGAAAGGTTGATTTTCTTGGCTTTTTAACAACAAAGCTACTAATAATAAGGCTAAGGCATGGTACATCTGATATTTGATCCCCGTCTCAAAAATTTCTAAAGCGCGATCGCTTAATTGATTTCTTAAAGCATGACTGGCAAATGCTCCGCCAGCAACAGCTAATCCTCCCAAAATTGAGGCAATTAACTGAAAAATTCTCACCATTTAGTTTGTTCCTTCAACTTTTTCAAGAGATTGAGTGACAGAAAAGTCAGCTTTTATTTTCATTTACAAGTTCAGAAAAATATTCTTCTGCTACAAGAACATTATTCTTAATAAATTGCTGGCGAGTTGCTGGAGACAGAAATATATTAGCATTTTTATTTTGCCATAATTGACGTTTCATATTATTAACAGAAAAATTCTTAGTATAATCATTTGGTAATCCATAGGTAAAGAAAATAGATAATCTTTCTCCAAACAGAATTTCATAAAGTTTTTTGAGATATTTTTTTGATTGTTTTGCCTCAGTTTGAAAAATTTTTTTCATAATTTTTCTTAACAAAAAATTGGGTTTCTCTAACCATAGAAAAGGAAGAATATCTTGCTGCCCAGTATGATTTAAACGAACATCAAAAACCACAATATCTCCTGCTTTTGTTTTAATATAAACTTCTTCTCCTTTATCAACTTCTGCAAATTTATGAGATCCTTTTCTAACAGTTAATCCTCCAATATTCTGAGCGTGATCTTGCAGATAAAGAGCAACTTTATACACTCGACAGTCTTCTTTATCATAAGCAGGAAACCCAAAATAGCCTCCCTCCATCACTCCCATTCCATCATCTTTATGCCATGCTGATAAAGTCCGACAATGAATATCACAATGACTGGTAAACATTATGTCTTCTTGTCCTAACAATTGACGCATTACATCTAAAATTTTAGGATGGTAAAATAACCAGCCAAGATCAGAAACTTCAACCGCAGCATTGGGTTGAGTTAATCCTGAATTTGCCAATAGTCCTTGATTTTTAAAGTGATTCTTGACAGTTTTTCTTAAGCTGCTAATCTCCTTAGCAGAGAAAACATTTCTAATCACCATATAACCATCAGTTTGAATCAGTTGAATACTATTATAGTTTGTTGCTATCATAATTTATTGAATATAGTTTTTTAGACGATAAATTACTTGATTAATCGAATTACTTAATTAAGTTTTTCTGCTTCAATAAAGAGTGAATAAAAACTACGATGAGGTTTTTCTTTAATACTCCAAAATCCATTATTTAATTTTAGTTCAGGAATAGTTGTCTCACCAAAATCAACTTTTGTTACATTGGTAAAACCAACTTTTTCTAACATCAGACAAAGCTTAGAAAAGTAAATTGCACTCTGATGACCCCCACTTTGATGTTGTTCAGGAGTTTGTAATGAAATACACCAATCAAAAAACTGATCGAAACTAAGGGTTTCTAATTTTTTGTCAAATTCATCTTTTGGAACATAAACAGGAACATGAACCCATTCTCCTTCAACAATATAATTTGATATTTCACCAAGAACACTAAGATGATCTTCTATATAATGTTCTGGATAACCAAATTTGTTAATCAAAATCTCTTGTCTAAACTTACGGAAATGACTAAGCATTTTTTCGTCATTTGCAAGATATAAATTAATTAATTTCTCTGCATCTGGACATTCAAAACGAATTCTACCTCCTGGTTTCAAAATTCTGTAACATTCCTTCAAGAGTTTAGGAAGACTCTGACTAGATAAATGCTCAATCATATGTGCTGAATATAGCAATTTTTGAGAATTATCTTTAAATGGTAAATTAGGAGATTGACTGAGATTGATATTATAATCAGCATCTTGCCAATCAACCCGTATCCAATCTAATGGAAATAGAGGATTTGTATAAGTGTTTCTTTCTCCTAGTGCAACTTTTCCTGAAGAAAAGTTTTGGGTAATAATACGTCTAAAAATCTGATTAAGATATAGGTCTTTATATTGCAATATCTTTTTAGTTTTTTCTCTCATTACAGTTTATTTACCTCCTGAATATGGAATCTTTTTATCAACTTTGTCAATATACTCAAAACTTGTAGATTTAGACTGTTTCAATTAATTTTAAGATAGCCTTTTTGTATCTTGTTTTAAAATTTTGAGTAGAAAATCTATCCTGAAAAATTTTCTGATTTTTGGTTCCTAATTCTTTGAGTTTTTGAAAAGAAAGCTCTTGAACAATGGCTTCCATATTATTTTCTTTAACTAAAATGACATTATTATTAATATTAAATTCAGGATTACCACCAATATCTGAAAGAACGACTGCACATCCAGCACGCATTGCTTCAAGGGTAGCAAAATCAAAAATTGAACGGCGATGTAACATGATATAGCAATTGGCTATTTCCATTAGTTTCAAAATAGCAGGATGTCCCAGTCTTTTGTGAGTTATTAGTTGAGTATTTTCTTCTAAGTTTCCTTTAAAAATTGATGCTTTAATTTTAGACTCTAACACTCCTTGTCCTACAACAATCCAAGTAAAATCTACTTGATGGTAGGATTTAAAAAGAGTTAAAAACTGGGGAATACGATCAATCCCTTTGGCTTCATACAAAGACCCAACCGATAAAAAAACAAGCTCTTTTTGGGATAAATTATTGATAATTTCTAAGTCTTCTTGATTAATTTCCTCATCATCTGTCAAAATTGTATTGTAGATGGGCTCACCTCCACAAAATGAATTGGCACGATTCAGCTTGGCGGTTTCCAGATAAACTTTTTGTGCCCCAATACTGGGGAAATAGACACGCAATGCTTTACGAAAAACCCAAGCTTCAATCAAATGCAAGACCATGACTTGATGAAAACGCAAGTCTATATCAATACCCTTTAGTTCACAAACAAGAGAGCCTTGTTGATGATAGATTAAAATATATTTAGCATTGGCCAGAGCTAAACCTAAAGCAGATTCAGGTTCATGGACAATAAATCGTGCATCAGTCCTTTTTTTAGCCAATGACCAAGCCCAGAAGGCTGCTTTTATTGTTCTGGGTAGAAAGCCCAGCAAATTCGCAATTTGATTAATCTTGTTGTTGACAGAAGGCTCAACTGGGGGTTTATATTCATAATCAAGACTAATACCATCCAAATTATTCCCTAAGATATTTTCTTGAACAAATAGAACACCTCCTGGTCCACCCGTTGGGCCTTGGCGAGGACGATAAGCAAGAGAAACCACTTGCTGACCAGAGTCAGATTTTCCCTCACCGTGATAGTCAGACTTCTCTATGTTCTTAGCCTTAAAATCTAGCATTTGTAATTCCCTTATTTTTCGGCAAAACTTGCCCCAACATAAAAGCCATCTTGAATAGAGGCCGCAATACCTTGAAAGATCCAACGTCCATAACGTCCTACTTGATAGATCTGGTGTTTTTCTAACAATTCTAAGGTCTGTTTTTTCCAACTAGAACCTGGCCATGACCAAGTATAAGCAACATCAATCCAGGTTGGATCAACGACTTCTACTTGATCAATAAAACCCCAGTTTTGTAACTCATTGACCACATCACGAGCATAACTAGCTATTTGCTCATCTGTCGGTTTTAAACCACCAATATAAGCCCTTTCTACATAAATACTTACGCGATTGCCAGTTTTCTGGGCGGACTTGGGTAAAAATAAAGGATCAACATTACTATAGAAACCGACCCGATGAAATCCGGACGTAGCATCTGGATTATACAACCAATGATCATCAGGACAACGGCTTCCTCGTACTGCACCAATATTTAAGACTAAAACTGATGTATAGGGGTCGGGTTTTTCCTCAACTGTTAGTCCCGTCATCGTCATCATCTGATTAAGTGGCAAAGTAGAAATTAATTGCTCGTAGTTGCTTTGACTACCATCATCAAAGTAGAGTGTGTTATCTTGTACATCGATTTTGACCACTCTTTTGCCGTAATTAATCTGGCAGCGTTTTGCCATGCGCTGAGCTAATGTGTTAAGTCCTTCTTCAGGATAAATAAATGTTACATTATAGCCAGCCGGAGAAGCATTACTCAAAGCTCCCTGAATAACCGATGAAAAGTTAATCGGTGTTTTGTAAGCATCTTGGGGGGCAATTTTTTCGTACAATCCTG